>JANOOI010000329.1:0-7144 GCA_031421235.1 Bdellovibrio sp. | reverse complement strand
AGATAAACCATAGGCTACTTTTTTCCAAAGTAATGGCGAAATCGTATATCCCACTAATCGATCTAAAATACGACGGGCTTCTTGTGCGCGAACTAAATTATAATCAATTTCACGGGTATCTTTTAATGATTTTAAAATAGCATCCTTTGTGATCTCATGAAAAACCATTCGTTTTGTTGGGACTTTTGGCTTTAAAACTTCTTGTAAATGCCAACTGATAGCTTCACCTTCACGGTCTTCATCGGTCGCTAGAAATAAAAAATCAGCTTCAGCTAGTTTTTCTTTTAAATTTTTAATCACTTTTGTCTTATCTTTGGGTACACAATACAAAGGCTCAAAATTTTTATCGACATTAACGCCTAATTGCGCCCACTTTTCTTTTTTAACTTTTTCAGGAATATCTTTTGACGACTGTGGTAAATCACGAATATGACCCATGCAAGATTCAACAATATAATCTTTAGTTAAAAATTTACGAATTGTTTTTGCTTTTGTTGGCGATTCGACAATGACAAGTTTAATACCTGAACTTAATGTTGCGTCTTCAGATGTTGCAGTTTTTTTAGCCATGAGGTATCCTTTATAGCGAATGACTATATTATATGGGGCGACTACGTATAAATAACAACCTCTTTTAAAAAAAGTTAAACTCGACTTTTTTTGTAACATGATTAGTCAAAAGGCTTAGCACGTATGAAACCACTTCGTGAATTTAATCAAAAAATACGTTTTGTTCTGACTGATATCGATGACACAATCACGACAAAAGGCCAACTTACAAATAAGGCCTACCACGCGCTTTGGAAACTAAAACAAAATAATTTTTATGTCATCCCCGTCACAGGTAGACCCGCTGGCTGGTGTGATATGATTGCCAGGTTTTGGCCAGTGGATGCTGTGATCGGTGAAAACGGTGGCCTTTACTATCGTTATCTTCAAAATAAAATGATTCGTTGGAACTTTCATGCTGACCCAGAGATTCAAAAAAATAAAAATAAACTTGAGCAGATCAAAAATGAAGTGCTGAAAGAAATTCCAGCTTCCCGTGTTTCAGCTGATCAATTCAGTCGCGTTCATGACTTAGCTATCGATTTTTGTGAAGACATTCCTAAATTATCAGAACCTGATATTCAAAAAATAGTAAGCCTATTTAAAAAACATGGCGCCACAGCCAAAGTCAGTTCAATTCATGTGAATGGTTGGTTTGGAGACTTCAACAAAGTCACAACAGCCAAGCTTGTACTTAAAAAAGAATTTGGCCTGGATGACCAACAAATTTTGGATCAGTGTGTTTATATTGGCGATTCGCCAAATGATGAACCTTTGTTTGAAAGCTTCAAACATACGTTTGGTGTTGCGAACATTAAAGAATTTTCATCCCAAATGAAACACTTACCGCAGTTCGTTTCAACATTTGATTCTGGTGATGGCTTTTGTGAAATCGTTGATCAAATTATTGCGAACAACTTATGACCATTTATAATTAATTAGTTTTTCCATTATATTTTAAATACTCAGGACGTTTTTCGTCCCAGAAAAAGTGATGAATAGATCCATTCGAAAATAACGACAAATCCCAAGGGACGCCTTGCTTGAATGCAAAAGTTAATCCACGCATCATCATGCCGTGGGCAAAAATCGCAATGTTTTGGTGCTGAGATGTCTGCGCCACATCTAAGATGGCTTGGCGAACACGCACCATCATCTGACGTTTAGATTCGCCGTTTGGATATTTGAAATCAAGATCACGTTCTTCATATGAACGCCATTTTTCAATACCATTTGCGCCAAATTTTTCATTAATTTCATCAAACGTTAACCCTTCAGCGATACCGATGTTGGTTTCCTGGAAGCGTTCATCTTTGATAATAGATAATCTTAAATCTTGAATAGCGATCAAAGCCGTTTCATGCGCTCTGACTAAATGACTTGAATAAGCGATTTCAATTTTCAGTTCGCTCATGGACGGGACTAACAATAAGGCTTGTTCACGGCCGGTTTCATTTAAGGGAATGTCAGTGCTACCTTGGAATCGTTTATCACGATTCCAATCAGTCTCACCGTGCCTAATGACGTAAATGTTTTTTGTTTTCAAAAACTAGCTTTTTCTAGCTTTAGTCATTCTTTTTTTCTTGCTCAATCTTTTCGCTTTATGACGAGCACTTTTGTTTTTAGCCGATTTTTTCTTTCCACCCATTTTTAATGCCATGTGATCTCCTGTACTTAAAGTACTTTGTTTTAACGTTAAAATTATTTTTTATTATTCGTATTTAGTAAAGCCGCAAACGGATTATTGAATGGTGAACCCGCAGGTTTACCGCCACTAAAACTGCTACCGGTTGAATGCTGTCTTTCTTGAGGTCTCGCATTCGGTTGATGTGGTCTACTGCCGCTTCCACCGGTCGGTTTTCCTGCGGTTTGTGATCTTTTTTCTGTTTGTGCAGATTGCGCTGACCTTGATTCTTTAGTGTCACGAAATGTTTTATGCTCAGTTGTTGCTTCAAGTTTCATGGTTAATGAAATTTGATTTTTTGCTGCATCAACTTTCATGACTTTAATCATTACTTGATCACCTGGGTTAACAACTTTTCTTGGATCCTCAACAAACTTATGGGCCAATTCAGAAATATGAACTAAACCATCTTGGTGCACACCGATATCTACGAATGCTCCAAAATTTGTGACGTTAGTGACTATTCCAGGACAAATCATTCCCTCTTTTAGATCTTTGACTTCAAATATATCTTCACGGAATTGGAATACTTTGAACGGATCACGCGGATCACGACCAGGTTTTTCTAATTCTTTAACGATATCATCAAAAGTAAATTCTCCAACGATTGAAGCCCATTTAGTTCTAGCTTGTAAAAGTTTTTTAGCACCATCACCAATCAGTTCTTGAATGTTTGCACTTAAATCTTGAGCCATATCTCGAACGGCACTGTATCTTTCAGGATGAATACCCGTTGTATCTAAAAATACTTTTCCATTTAAAATTCTTAAAAATCCTGCAGCTTGTTCAAACACTTTGGCCGTAAATCTAGGAACTTTCATTAATTCTGAACGATCAGTGAATAAACCATTTTTTTTGCGGTAATCAACAATTGATGTCGCTAATCCTGGTCCAATACCAGACACATGCGCTAACAATGACGATGAAGCTGTGTTCACATCAACACCGACGTTATTCACACAACTTTCCACAACAGCTTCTAGGCCTTTTTTCAAATGCGATTGATTCACATCATGCTGATACTGGCCAACACCAATTGATTTTGGATCAATTTTTACAAGTTCTGCTAACGGATCTTGTAATCGTCGGGCAATAGATATTGCCCCTTTAACGGTTATATCTAAATTAGGAAATTCTGCTCTGGCAACATCACTGGCCGAATAAACAGAAGCCCCAGATTCGTTCACCATAATCACAGGGATGTCTTCTTTTCCTAAAGATTTGACAATTTTTTTCAAAAATATTTCTGTTTCGCGTCCCGCAGTTCCATTACCAACTGCGATCGCTTCGATTTTAATTTGTTTTGTAACTTCACCAATTAAGGTTTTAGCCATCTGCTCAGCATTATCACCTAATGTATACATCACAGTATGAGACACATAGTTGCCCGCTTTATCGACTAAGGCCACTTTACAGCCCGTGCGTAAACCTGGATCGATTCCTAATACGCATCGTGGACCGTACGGCGAACCCAATAAAACACGACGCACATTTTCAGTGAAAACTTTAATCGCGTGTTCATCAGATTTTTCTTTTAGTTTTGCATGAACTTCATTTTTAACAGAAGGAATCACATACACATTTAAAGCCAGTCGTGCTGATTCTTTAAGGTAAGTTGCTATGGCATTATCATTAACTGTCGTCGCAAATTTTTCATAGCTTGATAACAACATATCGTCTTCAGCCGCAATTTCTACAGTTAATTCTTCCTCTTCCCAACCGCGCTTCATCGCCATATATCTGTGGGATGCTTTTTCTTCTAAAAGATTTTTAACAGCGTCTGAATAATCTTTAGAATACATTTCATATTTAGAATTTGGTTTGTAGCCTTTAGCTGCTTTAGATGAAACTTGCCCTTTATCAAAATAATTTTGAACAGTTTTCGCTCGAAGCGCTACGTCGTTGGCAATTTTTTCAACTAAAATATCTTGTGCGCCTTTCAAGGCGTCATCATAAGTCACAATTTTCATATCAGGGTTAATAAATGACTTCGCTTTGACTTCCATCGTCGTTGTGTCTTTGGCTAAGCCATGACCAATATCCCAAATCCAATTGGCTAATGGCTCTAAACCTGCGTCTCTGGCGATAGTTGCTTTTGTCTTTTTCTTTTTCTTGAATGGTTTATAAATTTCTTCTAGTTCGTTCAGATCCCAAGATAATTCGATCCGTTTTTGAATTTCAGATGTTAAGTTTTTTTGTTCGCCAATTTCTTTAATCAAAAAAGTTTTACGCTTTACGATTTCTTGGTAATTGTCATTGCCTTCAATGACCGCACGGATTTGGACTTCATCCAGATTGCCAGTTTTTTCTTTACGGTACCTAGCAATGAAAGGAACTGTCGCACCTTCTGCTGTAAGTTCTAAAACAGCTAATGCTGATTTTGGCGCAACACCAGTGATAATACGATTTAAGTAAGCTAGTAATGCCTGATCGACCATTGAAACTCCAAGTTGATTATTAATGACGATGTATGATTAGACCGTGTGTTGGGTCGTAAGTAAACACGCAGGAATATTTTAAGAGGGCTTATAGTTACTAATCAACATCTTTATTCCATTTTCAAATAGAACTTCAAGTCGACTGTTCTCATTTGTTAGCACAAAACCCCAACCTAAAATCTTATGTTGAATAGGCTTCATTGATTCAAAAATATCTGTCATTTTATAGGGCTGCGCTTTGTCTTTTCCGTAGCGCTTGTTCAGCTCTTGCCATTTCGCTTTTTCATCAGTCAAATTACCACGTTCAATTTTGATGGGCTTAACTTTGCTGGCTTTTTCAGCTTGTTTGGCATCTGCATTAACGGATGCCATTTCTTCTTTAGCTTTTTCAATCAGCAACTCGCCCTGATCCTTCGGTTCTGGTTCTTTAACTGCTACTGGCTTAGGCTCAACTTTTAGCTCAGCTTTTAAAAGTGGCTTAGGTGCAGTTTTAGCTGGCTTAACAACCGCAGCCTTAACTACAGGCTTTGCTGCTGTTTTTATAGCTGCTTTTGCGACTTTAGCAGGCTTTACGATTTTAACTGGTTTAACTGCTTTAGCCGGAGCTTTTTTAGCTGCAACTTTTGCTACTACTTTTGCCACTGGTTTTTTAGCAGTGGGTTTCGCTGCAGACTTCGCCGCGGGTTTTTTAGCCTTAGCCATAGGACTCCTTAGTTCAAAAACAATAATTACTATGTATATCTTGCGGCATGTCTCGGACAAGTAAAATGCTGTCTTTTCTGTTGCGAAGCATTACTCTACGGTCATGAATTTACAAAAGACACCTCAAATAGCCATCAAAACCGAAAGCTTGAATGGTATTTCTTGTCTCAATGCGATTCAAAAAAACGACTCTACAATCAATCAAATTTTACCGCCCGCAGAAGCCAAAGAAAGCTCATTGGTGTTTGCTCAATCTATTGAGCTTTTTGATTTGGCCATAGCAAACGGCGCCCAAAATTTTATTATCACAGAAAAAATACTCAATGATGTTCTAAAAAAAATAAAACCTCATCATGGTCTTTGGACAACACAAAACATTTCTGAAGCCATGAGCCACGTTTTCAAACTGTTCAATTTAAAAACTTCAATTAACCACGGCATTCATCCTTCAGCTTACGTAGCTAAAACTGCAACGCTTGGAAAAAACGTTACCGTTGAACCATTTGCTGTCATTGGTGCAAACTGTACGATTGGCGATAACACCATCATCGGTTCACATTCGGTCATTGAAAACGAAGCCAGCATTGGTGCAAATACAATTTTATCGTCACATGTTTTTGTGGGCTTTAATTGCGAAGTCGGCAACAACTGCATCATCGGCCCACAAACTGTTTTTGGATCTGATGGTTTTGGTTTTTTTACAGACAAAACAGGCACACATCATAAAATTTCTCAAATTGGTCGCGTTGTTGTTGAAGACAACTGCGAATTCGGATCTTACTGCGTTGTTGATCGCGCAACACTAACAGACACTCGAATCAAAAAAGGCTCTAAATTCGATAACATTATTCACATCGCTCACAATTGCGAAATTGGCGAAAACGCATTAATCACTGCGGGGTTCATCGTTGCAGGATCTACAAAAATTGGGAAAAATTTAATGACTGCCGGCGGGGTCCACGTTAATGGCCATGTGCAAATTCCAGACAATGTGATTCTAACTGCGCGCGCCGCTGTCACCAGCACCATCGAAAATTCTGGTATTTACGGAGGATTTCCAGTAACTGATCACAAATCTAATTTAAAAATTATGTCAACTTTAGGAAAACTTCCTGAGATGCGTAAGCAAATTTTAAAAATAATAAAACATTTAGGTCTTACTGAAGAGTAATTTTTTTGAATAACAATTAACAAAGGAGAATCGAATGCCTTACGAAATTTATAAAATACTTCATCTAGCTGGAATATTTTTATTAACAACAGGTCTTGTTGGTGTTTTAACGCTGGCTTGGGCTGGTCATGGTGTTACGGGGAAAGTCAAAACTTTTGCGTTTATCACTCATGGCACAGGTTTGTTCTTTCTATTATTAAGTGGTTTTGGATTATTAGCCCGCTTAGGTTTAGCTCGTGAAATTCCAAACTGGGTTTACGTGAAACTTTTAATCTGGGTGATCTTCGGCGGATTAATTGCTTTATTAAAAAGAAAAGGCCAGATCGGCTGGCCTTTATACTTTGTAATGTTAGCGATATTTATCGTTGCTGCTTATTTCGGTGTTTATAAACCGATTTAGTATGATGAGCCGATTTATATAGCCAAGGCTTCACAAAGTTCAGCTATATAAATTTTAAAGCTTCAAAATGAAGCGGTTTATTGACCAACAAGCAGGTCGAAGTTTTGGATAAGTTTTAAGTTCAATTCCGATTGAGAAACGATCTCCCATTCCCCTGTAGTTAAACGGTTGTCATTTATTTCTTTTAAAACTTTAACTGA
>JANOOI010000328.1:0-3426 GCA_031421235.1 Bdellovibrio sp. | reverse complement strand
TGTTCAACGACTTCTTTAAGATGTCTAGCCGGAAAAATATCTTTTAAAAAGCGAACTGTTGGTTCATAGGTATAATTTGTTAAAGTTGTTTTTCCTGATCTGGGATCTTTTGTAAAATCCAAATAAATTAACGCAGAAACTTTTCGTCGTAAGTCTTTCTGATAAGCAACAAAATTACCTAACGAATAAGCAATGAACGTTTCACGACCATCAGCTGTAGTGTATTTTTCAACAGGTTGTAAAACATGGGGGTGGCTACCGATAACTGCCAAAGCACCCTGTTCTAAAAATTCACGACCCACTGTTTTCTGCATTTGTGTGGGTTCATGTTGGTATTCGGTACCCCAGTGTGGAGTAATTATTATTACATCGACATCAGATCGTGCTTTTAAAGTTTTAATCATTTCAATGATTTCTTTTTTCTGATCAAAACACAATAAAGTCTGAGAAAACCTGTCATTAAATCCGTTCAAGGCTTCAGTACACGCTATCCAAGCTATATTTACATTTTTTACGGGAAAAATTTTATAAAAAGCGTCTTGCGAATTTTTCTTTCTAGTTCCAACGAAATTAAAATTTCTTTTGTTCATTTCATCGATAGTTTTATCTATACCGATAGATCCACGATCAAATGTGTGGTTGTTTGATGTCGAAACAAGATCAATTCCTGTTTTTCTAAGGTCATCAATTATTTTGGGATGAAAATTAAACAAAAAATGTGTTCCGCTATAAACGACGTTGTCTTCTTTTTGCATATCCTTTTTATAAATAAAGCCAACATCACCTTGATCTTTTTTAAGCTTATCAATGCCTAATGCAGTTGGACCTTCTAAGTTTGCATAAGAGAAGTCTGCTTTTTCAAACAAGGGGATAGTTTTTTTCCACAAAATTGTAAAATCATTTTTTGGATCATCAGCAACTTTATTATAAAGATCATGATGAACAAGCAAATCACCAGTAAAAGAAATTCGAGCAGTATTTTCATCACGTGATTCATTGATATGTCGGGCTTGGTTAGCAGTGAAAGTTCCAGACGTAGATTTTGACATTTTAAATTTAATGGGGAACTGACTTTGGGCTAGTCCGTAATTAGAAAAATAAATTAAAATTGAGATAAACGCTATTTTATTCATGAATGGCCTTTTCTTGATGACTCTAGCCTATTGTCTAGTTCACCTCTAATAAACACATGGTATGATCATAATATGAACGAGGATGATAAATCCAACACAATTAGATCAGAGTGGACTTTGTTACTGAACAGCTTTATCGACGATAACGATAAAGTTGAAAAAAAAGACAGTCAAAAGCTTAAAGAGCTTTCTCAGTCCGTGTTTCACAGCGAAGATTACGCTAAAAATTTGAGTTCAAATAAGCATCATCTTTATCAAAAGATTGAAGATATTAAGGCCCGAATCGATGAAACTACACAAATTATTGAAAATCTAAAGTTAGTGGGATCTAGCACAGATGATTTGAATCTAGACCTAGATAAGTTACATCAACAAGGTGAAATAACTTCTCTAGAAATTCATGAAATAGAAAATAAAATCAAAAAAATTCGCTACCCAGATCAGTCAGCTTAGATAATTAATCAATTTTGCTGTTTTCAAGTTTCTTTAATTTTTTTAGTTTACGTAGACTTTGCTGCAGTACGATTTCTAGAATTTGAAATTCTTTCGTAGACGGTGTGTTTTGCAGAAGTATTCGTCTAAGGACTGTATAAACATTTATTCTTTTTTTAGATAAATCAAAACCCATTTCCACTAACCAATTTTTTAATGTTAAATCAGGAAAAATATTTTCAGATTTTTTCTGTTGCGCTTTGGGTTTTTGTTGGCCTTCCAGCTTTGTTCTTTCTGCGCCGGCCACAGATTGTAAAATAAATGTGGCTAGTAAAGTAGCCTGCGATAAATTTAGACTGGTATTGTTCCCGTAGGTTGGTATTGTGCAGCAGTAGTGAGCCCACTGTATGTCATCGGCATTTAGACCGGCATCTTCTGGTCCGAACACTAAATGAATCGGGTAGGCGTCGTCTGAAGCCTGATTGACGTCTTTATTATCAGATAAAAAACTTTTCAATGTGGTCGCCAAATCTTGGGCTTGTCTTCCACGTCCATCACGAGCTGTCGTGGCTATCATTAAGCCACGCGGTTCATTTTTAAAAAAATCATCCCAAGATGGATAAACAATCCTGTTTTGTAAACCGTCTTGTCCTGTGGCTGCTGCTTTCTGAGCTTCATAAGTAATTTCACACTGAGGATTTATAAGTATTAATTTATTGCAGCCCATATTGGCCATGGCTCTAGACGTAGAACCAATATTTCTTTCGTAAAGCGATCGCACAAGAACAATACGAATATCTAATTTACGCATAAGTTGAAAGTCTTAAGCCGTCTTCTATCAACGGTTTGATTTGTTGTTGTGTCTTTTTCAAATTTTCAAGTTGATTTAGAATATCGTCTTTAACAGACGTGTTTATTTTTTTAGAATGACAGATTTCAAGAAGCTCAATAAATAAAAGCCATTGGTCAGAAGCTGTTTCAAGGCACTGATCGAATATTTTTTGTAAAATATCAGCTGATAATCCTGATTTTCTAAAATCACGAACAGTTTGGTATAATGAGAATAAATTTTTCTGTCTATCAGTGTAAGTGGGCTTTTGAACACGTGCTGCTACAAAGTCATCCGTGTCACCATATTCTTTACGATCTGCAGGTCCACCAAAAACAGAAACAACTTTTTTGCCAATCGCGATATCGTAATCGCCCCAAGCTGGGTCAAATAAAATTTTTCCATTCAGTTTTGCACTGGCGTTCGTTAAAGTCAGAATTTGAGAAGATTTAGAAACGTTTAATATTTTTTTAATGAGCCCATTAACGACAATGCCAGAAGCATATTTCATATCAACCGTTTGTTTTTCTTCAAGTGATCCTGTCAGTTGAAAAGAACCAACAGGGCAGCCGTAACCGTGAAGATGGTAATCTTTGCTATGGCCTTCAATCTGACGATCTTCAAAACTGATTTGTGTAGGCCCAGTTGTTTGAATGTAAATAGGGTGACCGCCTTGATCTTTTTCATAATTTGTAATCACGCCACTTATTTGTAGTCCAGTATCTAATTCAAAAGTATTCACAGACTGGGATTTTATGGCTTGATCAAGTCCGTAAGCTCCTCCGATTTTATACGACATTTTTTCGGACATTTGATCAAGAACTGTCGTTAATGTTTTAAAATCAGGGGTGACATACAACTGGGGTTGCGGTTCAGTGATATCATAACTTTGTTGAATACAATCGACTGTCAGAGGAATTTTTTTAACCTGACTGGATAAGCACCATTTAGCTTCGCCAACTGATGATAATAAACCTGCGCCAAATAATTTGGGATTCGACATCGGGCCGACAAGGCCGTATTCAGCTGTCC
>JANOOI010000327.1:0-4538 GCA_031421235.1 Bdellovibrio sp. | reverse complement strand
AAAGAAAAACGTTCAGTGGTTAGGGTTAAAATTGCGATCGGAAATAATGTCACATGGGATAAATCAATCTGGGGCACATGTACAGACAAAATGCTAAGGCCAAGAAGAAGTATTACAACGACCGAAAGCATCGCCGAAAGTTTCGGCGTGTGCATCAGATTAAATTGTTCAAAACCCATCCTGACCCAGAATAATATTGAAATAACCAAAGTGAATCCAAGTAACCCCCACCACACACCTGTTGATTGCGCAGCTGCAGCAATTAGTACTGGTAAAAATGTACCAAAGGTCTGAAGCCCAACTACATTTCGAAAAAAAGTAGCTATAAGGGCGCCGATCGGAATCACAAGCAGAATCTTGATGATGTTTAATGGCACACCAGTTTTACTTAACCACTCAAAAAGATTAAGAGCATTAAATGAATTTTCACTAAGCCTATGCAGTTTAGTCGACGGAACTAATATTTGCGTGTTGCTAAAAAGCCAATCAAACGAAATATCAGCGGTATGTGAAAACATAACTTCATCTGATTCATAAATCTTTAAATAATTATAAGGAATTTTTGCGAAATAATTATTAGTGGGATCAAAAGCAATCCAGTTTCCGGCTACAAACGCTTCAATCCACTGATGGCTGGTGCGTTTATTTTGTCCGTCTAAAATTAAGCCACCGACTACTCTTGCGGGAATTCCCGATAATCGCAGCAGCGCTACCATCAAGCGACTCTTGCCATTACAAGAAGCTTTGTTTAATACTAAGGCGGTTAATGCACTTGTACTCCCTTTAAAAGGAAGAGTTGGAATTCCGGATGCATAATCGAAAATACTTTTGAAAATTTTATTTATGTTTTTTTCATCACCTACGAGCTGTAACTGTAATTTTTTAATGCTTGAATGGTTGGTTTGAATCATATCACTCGGGCCCAAAAATGGATCGGCCTCGTTGTTTTTTAGATCACCTAGCTGAAGGTCAGGGTCGATCTGCCAAGCAACAGATTTTGCCAGCACTTCGAAGCTATAAGTGACTTCAAAGGGGCCTGTTACGCCATCAGAAGCCCAGACGGCTTTCTTCTGAAAATCTTCGCCTTCAATTTTGAATCGGAACTGACTGCTAGCAAATGATTCGCCATAAATGCGCTGCCTGGAATCTTCAGTCGGTACAAACGCAGATACAGATGTGGCTCTGCCGTCCCCCTGCCCCGTCAGTTTGTAAGAAACCTTATAAGCTTTTTCAGGAAGCATTAGATCCCATGAATAATCTAAATAGAAAAATTTGTAAGCAATAAGTGCAGCACTCAAACTCAGTAAAAACCAACCTATTATTCGCATGAAATAATTATGTGAGATGATATTCGTCACATCAAGATAAAATTACTTAGGCTAGGAAGCTCCCAGGACTGCGCGCAAGCCGTCAATTTTAGGAACAAACGTAGCAGCAAGCACATTACGCGCAAGCAGTACTGGCTCCGCAATTTATACAGCGGTAACAACCCGACTGTAAAATTGTTTCTCCTCCGCAATCTACACACTGCGGAAGTTTTTTAGGACTATTTAAAGGTTGGACGAATTTACTGCCGTCGCGGTAAACAGCAACAGATTTTAAACCCATTTGCCAGGCTTTCAAATAAACATCGGAAATATCCTGCACTGTGCATGCATTTGGTAGATTTACAGTTTTTGAAATCGCTCCAGAAATAAATTTTTGAACACTACTCATCATTTTTAAATGGGCATCGGCACTTAAAGCCCCGTCACCTTGATCACTAATACCTACAGCAGTTGCAAAAACACTTTGGTGTTCGGGTTTAATTTTTTTAGATTTAAAACAATATCCCTTTTCTGCGATTTCTAATAAAATTTGATCGATTTGCACGGCATGATAACCTAAATTTTGTAAAGCTGCTTTAACTGATTGATTCACCATTTTTAAGGACCCACCGCCTGATAACTTTTTATATTTAACTAACGAATATTCGGGCTCAATCCCGGTGGTATCACAATCCATAATTAATCCAATTGTACCTGTTGGTGCAATTGCCGTAACCTGCGCATTTCTAAATCCGTATTTTTCACCCATAACTATAACATCAGCCCAGATTTCAAAACACACTTTTTGAAATTCAGTCGGAAGCAATGACCAGTCGATTTCTTTTAAAGACGTTTGATGTTTTTTGATCACTTTCATCATAGATTTTTTATTTTTTTTAAATGCAGGGAACGGACCAATTTTTTGCGCGATTTCGCTACTGGTGTAATAGGCCATCCCCGTCATTAACGCAGTTACGGCGGAGGCCAGCGCCCTAGCTTGGTCTGAATCATAGGCTAGCCCTAAGCGCATGATTAAACTTCCTAAATTGGCAAAACCCAAACCCAACGGCCTGTAGTCATGAGAATTCTGTGTAATTTTGGCTGTTGGGTAGCTTGCGTAATCCACAAAACATTCTTGGGCTAGAATAAATGTTTTTACTGTAATCATAAATTCATGAATTCTGAATTCGTCGATTTTATAGTTTTCACCAAAAAATTTTGTTAAGTTTAAAGAGGCTAAATTACAAGCTGAATCGTCAATAAACATATATTCAGAGCACGGGTTACTGGCGTTGATCATCGATGTATCTGCACAGGTGTGAAATTCATTGATCACATCATTAAACTGAACGCCGGGATCAGCACATTCCCAAGCTGACTGACACAGTTCATTCCATATTTTTTCAGCAGGGATTTCTTGGATTGTTTTATTCTTCTGTAATCTAGATCTGAGCGCCCACGATCTGTTTTCTAAAAAGGCTTTCATGAATGAATTTGAAATTCGTATTGAATTATTCGCATTTTGCCCAGAAACCGTATTGTAGGCTTCGCCGTTTAGATCTGCCGAATACCCTGCTTGAATTAAGGCTTTAGCTTTACGTTCTTCATTTTTTTTCCAATTTATAAAATCAAGAATTTCTGGATGATCCACATCCACACACACCATTTTGGCAGCACGCCGTGTAGTGCCACCGGATTTAATAGCCCCAGCCGATTGATCTAAAACTTGTAAAAAAGAAATTAGGCCTGAACTTGTTCCGCCAGTGTTCAGTTGTTCGTATTTACTTCTTAAATTTGAAAAATTAGTTCCTGAACCAGAACCATATTTAAATAATTTAGCTTCAGATTTAACAAGATCAAAAATCGATTCTAAGCTGTCTTCGACGGACTGGATAAAACATGCTGACAGTTGTGGGCGCTGGTAAGCATAAACAACAGGTTCGATTTTCTTTTTTTTCTGATTCCAGGCAAAGTGCTGCGATGCTGATTTAATTTTATAAGCTTCATACAAACCACAGTTAAACCACACCGGTGAATTGAAAGCAGCTGTTTGATTTAACAAAAGGTATTCAATTTCAGTTTTAAAGCTTTGAATTTCTTTTTTTGAAGAAAATATTTTTGACATCGTTGCTGAAGTCTCTATCCCCAAACCAATTCTTTGAACTAACTGAAATATTGAATTCTCGGCCAAAATATTTTTTCTGAAATACTTACTGGCTGCGATATCAATAGCAGTTTGTGACCAGTGACTTGGACTAGCTATTTTAGATTTTGAATAAATCAATTCACCGTTTTGATTTTTGATTTCAGAATTCACGATTTGTGTTTCAAAAAAAGTGTCAGATTTCAGTTTCTTAAACGCTTTAATAAAATAAGGATAAAAAAATGGTGTCATTTATATAAGTGTAATCAGAAAATTACGTTGGACAAGTCCAAAGTCTTTTGCTCAAATCAAAGCTAACTTTAACTTTTTATAAGGAGCTTTATATGAAAATGACTCTATTTGCTGTTCTTTTCTTAAGTCTAATTACTAGCGTTTCTGCTACTGCACAGGCCTCTGAAAATATTTTGATCACGCCGATGAATCAAGTGTCGCAATCTAAAATTACTGCTTTGGCTGTACCTTTGGCTTTACCTGCTGTGATGGGTCGAACATCATATGACTTTGGAGGCGTTTGGGTGAATTCATTAAGCACAGCGACTTTTAAAATCACTAATATTGGAACTAGGATTTTGAATTACAGACAAGCTGTTATTTATGGTATCGATTTTGGCGCCCGGCACAATTGTAACCTAGCCCTTTTTCCTAACGAATCATGTGTAGTTCGTATCGAATTCTGGCCACACCAACAGGGTTCATACAGCGCTCAGTTTCAGTTAAGATTTGCTGAAGACACGTCAGTTATTGATTTATGGGGCTACGCACGTTACTAAAGCTTTAAGTCAAAACCCTATAAAACGTTGAACTACATCTGGATTTTTAAGTTAGCCTGTGCTACGATGATCTAATGATCCAGATATCTGAACCCGCAGCCAAACGATTAGAACGATTAAAGCAAGACGAAGGTAAACCCGATGTCGCTGCTTTACGTGTTCAGGTTAAAAAGGGTGGCTGTTCTGGTTTGTCTTATAAGATGGATTTTGATACCGATTCAAAAACGGGTGATCAGGTCTTCGAATCCAATGGCCAAAAAATTGTAGTAGACCAAGAAAGTCTTCTTTATCTTATCG
>JANOOI010000326.1:0-3218 GCA_031421235.1 Bdellovibrio sp. | reverse complement strand
GTGACCAAATTTTAGAATTTTCCTCTGTCCCTGTGTCAGGTCTAAATAACGCTATGAGCGGGGTTTTTAGCGCGGATGCTAAGTGCACAATTGATGTATCCGGCGTGATCACTAAATCACTTAAGTCGATCATCGCAGCGGTATCTAAAATGCTGGTTTGATCCGAAAAAAACCAATTCTTAATAAAACCTTGAAACCTTGGATCAGTTTCAGCCTGGCTGCGCCAGTTTTTTAAAATCTTTAAATCCCCGCTATTTGCGATACTCGCAATCACTGCCGTTGGAATTTTATCAGACAGTAATTTAATAATCGTTAAAGTCGTTTCAAAATTTAAGTTACGCAATCTGGCCGCTGCAAAAGAATTCAGAACAATAATTTTATCACAGTTTTTTTGTTTTTTTATTTTTTCAAGGAATTGCGATGTCGTTTCTAACTGCTGCTGAGGGACAACAAAACTGTACTGCGCAGGTTCTGTCCAGTTTAATTTTAAAAACTGAACCACAATTTTATAGCGTTCAGTAATATGCATTGAGAAAAAATTTCTAGTCACAAATTGATCAAAAAATTTCATGCCTGTATTTAAAAATGAAATTTTATTTTTAGCTCTGATAAACCGGGCCAAAATCATCGATTGCGGATCCAAAATATGAGATGTTGAAATAAGCGTATCAAAAATAAAGGGTTTTAAGTCATTTAAAGTTTTATAAATTTTGAATATATTTTTATCCACAAAATGCAGAATTATTTGCTGATTTTTCATCAATTCTGGAAACAGATACTGATAAACTTCTGACGAGTTTTTTCGTGTTAGAATATGAATTTCTAATTGCGGACAATTTTTCACCATTTGCTGAACAAAAGCAGAAAAAGTAATCGTATCGCCTAGTTTTCCATCAAGTCTTAAGAAAATGACAGTGGTAAGTTGATCGATTGTTTTTCTGTCTTTGTTGGCCGTGTTGAATAGAACACGTAAAAACTGGGTTCGCCCTATTCTAAACAATTGAATTCTTTGATGGTTTAACTTTCTAAAAGATAGTTCTAGATTTTTAAAGAAATTCATTAAACAATGCTAACATGAAAGCTGTCCTGATTGAACTTTTTAAAAAGCTCGTGGTTTATTTTTTATTTATTACAATAGTTTTTGTTGTTACTTATTCAGTAATAACTGGTGAATTCCCGCCAAAAATTTCAAAAATTAAGTCAAGCGTCACTGATTTTAAAACCCAAATCACTCAGATCAAAAAACTACAACAAGCCGCATCAGAAAGACTTTTGAACCAAGATTTAAATATCGATTCCCAAATTGAAGTGAGCAATCAAGCCAATGAACACTATTTAAAAATTTATAATGATCTACAAACTATTAAAGGTCAGTTAAATAACATTGAAGTCCGCTTGGACCGAATCGAACGCTCTGGCACTAAAGATCCACAGAGACCTTATCCTGTTATAAAATAGTGACGTCTGCAAGAATCGGAAAATGATCTGATGAACGGATATCTAACATTTCTATTCTGTTTACTTTAATGCCACGACCGAAAAAATGGTCAAAACCAGAATGAAATCCCGAAACATCAGGACGTTTGAAATCAAAAAACTTCAAACCAGCAGCTGCCGTCATTTCTATTAATAATTCAAATCTAGCATCATTCCAAGTATTAAAATCTCCGACAAAGATCACTGGTCCTCTGTGGTTTTTAATTAATTGTAATGATTTTGCGATGTGCGACTTAAACTTAGCTTTTGAAACAAAGTTTATAGCGTGAATATTTAAAAGCATTAGTTCTTTATCAAGGCCTTGAATTTTGTAATTGTTAGCTGAAGTTAATTTCGGTGTTTTGATAATTGGTTCAAGATGATCAGTTCTAGCAAAAGTTCTTGAAACTGATTTAGCTACTCCACCGGTGACTAATCCAGATGAACTTAAATCTTCGTCACGAACCCACGAAATAAAATAAACCCATTCATAAAAGTTTTTGGCAATGAGTTCATTTTGGAAAAAGGAATCAGATACGCCCTCTTGGATTGTGAAAAGATCAACTCCTGCAGAAATCATATGAAAGTCATTGACCCATTTATCTTGAGCTTTCATTTTTTCAATATTCCAATTTAAAATCTTAAATCGTGCAGATAATTCTTTTTGAGGCGATTCAGAAATGACTTTTATAACGTCTTTAGGTGCAGGAATAATGTAATCAAAAGTTTCTAAATTGTCTTGAGCAATCGATGTAAGACTGAATAAAACTAAGCAACCAGTGACCAAACCGACTTTAAACATACAATCTCCTATGTGATTGATATTTAGAATATCACTTTAGAGCAAATATTCTAGGCTTGTTGGGTCTGGTCTAGTTAATCTTGTTGAAATCCTAACTTTAGTCTTTCTAAATAATTAAGATCGCAATTGAGGTCAGAAATGGTGCGTTAGTCTTTTTTTCTGCCTTGAAATCTTTGATAAGAGCTTTTATTGCCGCGAAAGCTGTAATCTTTTTTCTTGCCTTGCGAACCTTCAATTTTAGCTTTGGCTTTGCCTTTAGACATCGTCGCTGACTGCTCGACCGCATGTGAATGATACGGATGATCTTTATTTACAGGAATCGCCATTCCGGTGATCTTTTCGATATCACGAATATATGCTTTTTCTTCACTATCACAAAATGAAATAGCTATACCTTCGGCACCGGCGCGCGCTGTTCGCCCGATACGATGAACGTAGCTTTCTGCAATATTAGGAATTTCGTAGTTAATAACATGGGTAATTCCGTCGACATCAATCCCGCGGGCTGCGATGTCGGTCGCAATAAGGACTCGGGTGTGGCCAGCTTTGAAATTATCTAAGGCGCGTTGTCTGGCATTTTGTGATTTATTCCCATGAATAGCTTCAGATGAAATTTGATTTTTTTGTAATAATTCAGAAACACGATTAGCCCCGTGCTTGGTGCGTGTGAATACGATGACCCGTTTTAAAGTTTTATCATTCAAAAGATGGCGTAATAAATCTCTTTTTTTAGCTGCATCAACATACATCAACCACTGGCTGATTTTTTCTGCTGTTGTGGCTGCAGGAGTAACTTCGATACGAACTGGTTCTTTAAGTAATTTCTGGGACAAATTCACAATGTCAGTTGGCATCGTTGCCGAGAAAAATAAAGTGTGTCTTTGATGCGGAAGTAATGGAATGATTTTTTTAATATCAGTGATAAAACCCATATCTAACA
>JANOOI010000325.1:0-7243 GCA_031421235.1 Bdellovibrio sp. | reverse complement strand
GAAACAGCATCGTTGATAGTTACTTTTAGTAAATTCCGATTTTCCGGGTTTAAAGTTGTATCCCAAAGTTGTACGGGATTCATTTCTCCTAATCCTTTGTATCGCTGTATGTAGACTCCTTTTTTTGAGCCTTCCATAATGTTTTCGTAAAATTCATTATAATTTTCAAAAGATAGTTCTTCATTATTTTTTGTAATGGTAATTGGTAATTTACTAATTGATTGCATGAAATTCCATGTTTCGCGAATTTCGATCACTTCAGAAAAATTAGTCATATCCGATGATAAATGTGTTTTCATTCGATCTGCGTAGCGCGTTGTTTCAACAACGGCTTCTATTTTTCCATCAGCTGTTTTTTCAATATTGAAATCTACTTCAGTAATACCTAGGGTTGGCTGTGAAGCAATCCATGCTTTTAAATCTGTTAAAGCAGATTTAAGTTTTGTTTCATCTTTTAATGTAGTTTCAAGATCAGCGACTTTACTTAATAAAAAATAAATAACATCTCGGTCATATTTTCTTGATGAAGCGTGAAGTAAGTTTTTGAATTTTTGAATTTTTAATACAAAATTTCTTAACTCTGTGCTTTCAATTTTTTTGCCTTTAATATTAAAGCTGTCTAATCCTGATTTCAGTAAATATTCAGTTAAGGCAGATTCATCTTTTAAATACGTTTCACTTTGGCCTTTTTTAGCGCGGTATAAAGGCGGCTGTGCGATATATATATATCCACGCTCTAAAACTTCAGGCATTTGTCTGTAAAAGAAGGTTAGTAATAAAGTTCTAATGTGTGATCCATCCACATCGGCATCAGTCATGATGATAACTTTGTGATATCTAATTTTATCGGCATTAATATTATCTTTTCCGATTCCTGTTCCTAGTGCAGAGATCATCATTCTGATCTCCTCGTTTGATAACATTTTATCAAAACGGGCTTTTTCAACATTCAGAATTTTACCTTTTAACGGCAATACAGCCTGAGTTTTGCGATCGCGAGCCATTTTTGCAGACCCACCAGCAGAATCTCCCTCGACTAAGTATAATTCACATTTAGCCGGGTCACGCTCTTGGCAATCAGCCATTTTTCCTGGTAGTGATCCGCCATCCAACGCTGTCTTACGACGAGTTAAATCTCTGGCTTTTCTGGCCGCATCGCGTGCGCGCGCTGCTTCTACGCATTTTGTCACTATCGTTTTTGCAGTGCTAGGATTGCGATCAAACCAATCGGCTAATTTGTCATTCACCAAAGATTCAACAATCCCTTTTACTTCAGCATTACCTAATTTAGTTTTAGTTTGGCCTTCAAACTGAGGCTCGCGAATTTTAACAGAAATAATAGCTGCTAAACCCTCACGAATATCTTCACCCTCTAAGGATTCTTTAAAATCTTTTAGAAGATTTTTTTGTTGAGCATAGGTATTAGTGGTTCTTGTTAGGGCCCCCCGAAAACCAATAAGATGTGTTCCGCCTTCATGAGTATTAATATTATTTGCATAGCAATAAATTGATTCAGAATAAGAATCATTCCACTGCATCGCGATTTCAACTTCGACTTGATCTTTTTCGCCTTTGAAATAAACCACATCTGAATGAATTGATTTTTTAGATTGATTTAAATATGCAACGAATTCAGCGATTCCGTTAGCATATTGGAAATCTACTTTTTTACCATTACGTTCATCAATTAAAGAGATGTGTAATCCTGCATTTAAAAATGCCATTTCGCGAAAACGATTTGATAAAGTATTAAAATCAAAATCCATTCCTGGTTCTTTAAAAATTTCCGTATCAGGTTTAAATGTAACTACGGTGCCGGTTCGGGTTGTTGGCCCAATTTTTTCAACTGGGGCATCTGGTGCGCCTTTGTGATAAACCTGTTTGTAGTGTGATCCATTTTTATGAGATTCAACTTGGCAGCGTGTTGATAGGGCGTTGACAACTGAGGCACCAACACCGTGTAAACCACCGGAAACTTTATAGGCTCCGCCATCGAATTTTCCACCAGCATGAAGTACTGTGTAAACCACTTCCATGGCATCTTTGCCAGATTTGTGTGGACCCACAGGAACGCCACGACCGTTGTCATCAACGGATAAAGATCCGTCTGTGTGAATAACAATATAAATATTTTTACAGTGACCTGCTAAATGCTCATCAACCGCATTATCAACAATTTCATAAACAAGATGGTGGTAACCACGAAGTGTTGTGTCACCAATATACATTCCGGGTCTTTTTCTAACGGCTTCTAGCCCTTCAAGAACTTGAATATCATCTGCACCATAACTTTTATCAACGACCGTCGACATCGAATCTGACATGAACACCTCTTGCGTTTTTTCTCGAAATTTGTCTGACGTATTTAACTTAATTTAAAATTAAAAAAATAATCTTTATTCGTTATTTATTACGCCGTTTCTTACTTTGAAAACGGAATTTTTATCTAAATCCAGGCTTAGGCTGAATTGTTTTAAAACACCAATATCCGTTGATGTTAAAAACGTTTGTGTTTGGATTTGATTTAAAGTTTTTACTAGTGAGCTTTGTTTATTTTGATCAAGCTCCGAAAGTACATCATCCAACAGCAAAACAGGATAGAATCCGTTAACCTCATGATGATACACGATCTGAGCTATTTTGAAAGCTAATATGATAGATCTTTGCTGCCCTTGAGAACAATAAAAACGTGAGTCATTTCCGCGATATAGAAATATGACATCATGCTTCTGTGGACCAACTAAACTGATTCCAGAATGAAGCTCCGCTTGGCGCAATTCAAGAGACCTTTTTTTCATCAAATTCAGGTGATTTTCCTCAAAGTTTTCCACAATTTTTTGGTCAGAGATCAAATAGGAGAAATCATAATCAATTTTTTGATTTAAACTTTCTATTTTAGATAAAGAATCCTGGATATACGGTTTAATGTTCGTTAAATGTTTAATTCTTTGGCAAGTTAGCTGAGCTGCCAGTTTGAAATAGATCTCGTTCAGGCTTTCTAAAGTTTGAATTCCTATACCAATGTGGGTTTTACCCTCAGAAATATCTTTCAGCAGCCTATTACGCGTTTTTAAAGCCTTTTTAAAGTCAGTTATCAACGCTTTTCCATTTTTAGAAACACTGCTTATTAAATGATCAACTAATCTTCTTCGCTCATCTGCGCTTTCTTTGATCACAGATAGACTTTCCGGAGAAAATAAAACAATAGGTGGCAGAGGGTTTAGATGTCCCGCTATCTTTTTTTCATTAACGAGCATTTCTTTTCGTTGTGGACCGATTTTTAAAGAGATCTGATAATCTAAATCGTTGTTAACTAATTTTGTTCTGACAAAAGCGTTTTCGTTGCCGAATTGTATGATTGTAGAGTTATCACCGTATCTAAAAGATTCGCCTTCGATTAAAAAATGAATCGCTTCAATAACGTTTGTTTTACCTTGGCCATTGTCACCAACGAAAATATTTAAATTATTTGAAAACTGTAGATAAGCTTCGCTGATGTTTCTGAAGTTTTTAAGCCCCAGTGTATTTAGCTGCATTAAATTCTCATTGGCATAACAACATTGATATAATCATTTTTATTATAAGCTTTTAAAATTCCGGGAGAAATTTGATCATTTACTTCCAGTTCGACATTTTCTTGCTCAATATTTTTAAGAACATCTTCAATGTATCTTGCATTAAAACCAATTTTTAAATCAGGTCCTGAGTATTCAATATCTAATTCATCTTTAGCATCACCCAGTTCCGGGTTACTTGAAGTGATTTCTAATTTATTAGTAGTGAATGTTAATAATATCGCTTTTGATTTTTGATTTGCTAATAAAGAAACTTTTTTAAGTGAGGATAATATTATTTCACGTGGAATTTTAATTTTGTGAGATAATTTTTGTGGAATAAACTGTTGATAATTAGGGTATTTACCTTCGATTAAACGAATCATTAAAATACAAGATCCACATTTCATAATAAATTGTGATCCTTCAACAGCTAAAAAAACATCTTCTGTCGTCGTTTCAATCAATTTTTTAATTTCGAATAAACCTTTTTTAGGAATAATCACACCAATTTTTTCACCAAAAGATAAATCTTTAAATGTTTTTTTAATAAGACTTAATCTGTGACCGTCCGTTGCAACCATTGTAATTTGATTAGATTCTGTTGATTCAAAAAATACACCATTCAGGTGATATCGCGTTTCATCGTTAGAAACACTGTAGATTGTTTTATCAATCATTTGTTTAAATTCAGAAGCATCTACTTTAGAAAAATTTTCTGATTTGTAAGTCGGAAATACTGGATATTCTTCAGCTGCGACCCCAACTATTTTAGATAAAAACTTACCCTGTTTTATTTCTAAATAATTATTATCTTTTTTTGTTAACTGAATAGGTCCTTCTAAAAGTTCTTTTGTTAAATCAAATAAACTTTTAGCGGAAACAGCGACTTTACCTTCTTCTTTGATCACTGCAGGAGATGTATCCGTTAAGCTCACTTCTAAATCAGTTGCATAAGCTTTCAAAGTATTATTACCAGCTTCTAAAAGAACATTCACTAAAATTGGCATTGTGTTTCTTTTTTCTACAATGTTTTGTGTGCGACCAATAAGCGATAATAAATCTTTTTTTTGAATTTCTATTTTCATAAATAAGTCCTATTTTCTGTTTCTTTAAAAGCCTAATAATATATATATAAAAGGTAGTAGTAGTAGTAGGGGCTGTTGGTATACGCATAACTGCCTTAACTACACGAAACTTCTATCCTTTAACTGTGGAAAACTCAATAGGATAAAAATTGGCTAACCGGTCATTTTCTGTGGATATAGATATCCACATTTTTATCCTCGTACCTTTCCACATTGATATCCACAATCCACATTTTATAAACCTGTGATATTGTGGATTTGGGTCGTTAACTCTTCGATATCACTTTTGAATTTTAAGTCTTTAGCCTGTAGACTCTCAACTTTTTCTAAGGAATTAATAACAGTCGTGTGATCGCGTCCACCAAAGGATTTGCCAATTTCAACCAAAGATTTGTCTAGAAATTTCTTGATTAAATACATTGCAATTTGTCGCGGGACTACAATTGGTTTTGCTCGGCTTGATGATTTTAAATCAGTAATTCTAATTTTATAAAATTCTGCAGTAATTCTTAAAATCTCATCAATTGTGATCGTCGTTGTATTTTCATGGTGAGCTAAAATTTTTCTGGCTAAATCAATATTAACAGGAACCCCCTGTAATTCAGAAAACATTTTAATCTTCTTTAAGTTGCCCTCAAGCTCACGAATAGATCTTTTAGATATACGGGCTAAATAATGAATAGCATCTTCCGGTATGCGGATTTGTGTCTTCTCCGCCTTATACCTTAATATAGCTATCCTGGTTTCTAAATCGGGCATTGTGATATCAGCGATCAAACCCCGCTCTAAGCGGGTTCTCGAACGATCCTCAAGCCCTAAAATATCTTTAGGCATGCGATCACTGGCTAAAATGACCTGTTTTTTTCTTTCGATAAACGTATTAATCGTATGGAAAAATTCTTCTTGGACTGCTTCACCGCGCTCGATGTACTGAACATCATCTACTACCAAAATATCACAGTTTTCGCGGTATTTAAGACGAAATTTATCCATTTCTTGTCGTCTGATTGCGTGAACACATTCATTTAAAAATTTTTCCGCACTTGTTGAATTAATTCGGTAATGTGGATAATTAATTTGGATATCGTGGACAGCGGCACGCAACAAATGGGTTTTACCCATTCCAGACGGCCCGTAAATAAACAGTGGATTATAATCATCAGATCCAGGATTTTGTGACACATTATATGTGGCCGCGTGGGCAAATTCTGAATTTTTCCCCACAACAAAGGTCGAAAACGTGAATTCCTCGTTAAGGGGTTCACCAGAACTCGTTTTAGAAATTGATTTGCTAGAGTTCAGTTTATTTTGTATCTGTAAAAGCTCTTCACTGTTTTGCAAAACATCTTGTAAAGACGAGTTATAATCACCACCAGATTTAGGGCTGACAACAAACTGGATATCAAAGTCGTCTGATACAACAGACTTAATTTCAGTTATAATTTTATCTTTCAAGTTTTCATTAACGTAAAAATAGAAAAATTGGCTAGGGACTGACAAAGTAAACATAAACTTATCATTGATCTTTTCAGCGCTTATAAACTCAACAGGCTCTAGATAGGACTCTAGAATGCGGTTTGAACCGCTTTTTTGTCTCATAGATGTTTTGATTTGAGTCCAGAATGATGAATCTAATTGCATGAGCCCCCTTAGCAATCTGGTGCCTTCTTAACAATACAAACCAAACAATACAAACCAAAGTTATCAACAGTTGACCACAATGCCGCTATGTGCTTTAAATAGAGATCTCTTTTTTAAAAGAGCACAAAAAACTTGCAATTGACGTTAATGGCGTCGTATCTCAGAGGTAAATTATGAGTAAAAGAACATACCAACCAAGTAAAAAACGTAGAGCTAAAAAGCACGGTTTTCGCAAAAGAATGAAGACAGCTAATGGCAAAAAAGTTTTATCACGTCGTAGAGCTAAGGGCCGTAAAAAATTAGCTGTTAAACCTGGCGGAAAATAATCAAAGCAGTTTCATTAAAAACATCGAGTCAATTCACTGATTTAGCTAAGAATGGACAGCGACTTAAGGTCGCTTCATTTTTAACTTTAATAGTATCTGCAGTCGATAAAAGTGAAACTCGTTTTGGTATTATTGTTTCTAAAAAAGTTGGAAACGCCGTTTTAAGAAATAAGCTTAAAAGATGGGTACGTCATTGTGTACAGTCGACAAATTGGACTAATAAATATAAAAACAAAACCGTCGTGTTCATGTTCAGATCACAACCTGAAAACTATTATAAAAAATTACACTACAAAGACTTTATTGCAAAACTTCAGCTGTAGGTTAGTTTTGTCCGTAATTATTAAATTTTATCAGCAAAGTTTTTCATATTTTTTTGGTGGCCATTGTAGATTTTACCCATCTTGCTCATCCTACGCGCTGGATTGTTTAGAAAAAGATAACACGTTCATAGCAGTAAAAAAAATAATTATTAGATTGTTCAAGTGCCATCCGCTATCTAAACACAAAGGTTACGATCCGGCGTAAAAACTTGAAAAAAATCCTCAAGGAGAGTTATGAATCAACAAAATGAGTCACCGTTCGGAAACCCGCGTTTTTTAGCTGCATTAGGCATTACTTTTTTAGGTCTATG
>JANOOI010000324.1:0-9416 GCA_031421235.1 Bdellovibrio sp. | reverse complement strand
GGAATTTCTATTTTTTCCTCAATCGCACGCATTAATCTTTCATCTGGATCATCATCAGCCCCCGTAAATAGGTTTCTGACTTTTTCTTTTTGAGTGTAGGCTTTGATATTATCTATGTAATTACCGCATAAACGTTGCAGTGCACCTTCGTCAGCACTGATCGCGCGCTGCACTTCGCCTTTAATAATTTCTTCGTATTCTTGTTTAACGACACCTAATAATTCACGGTATTCTTGTTTTTTTTCTTCATCAGAAATTAATGAATGATTTTTTAATCCACTTTCTAATTCGTTCATCACCATGAAAGGGTTTACAGACCCTTTATTCATTTGCTGAGCCATCACTAGCGCATTCGATAGCTTATCTTGAATATAACGTGGGGATATTCCGTCTAATCCTTCACGAGTCGTTTCTTTGCGTAATTCTTTGACGTTGTCTTCCGTATAATTCGCGACTGTTTTACCGTTATATAATTTTAGTTTTTGTAACCGTGTTAGATTTGCTTTCTTTGGTTTTTCTAAGCGGGTTAATATCGCCCACATGGCAGCCATTTCAATCGTGTGCGGAGCAATCGATATGCCGCGAAGCTTCTGAGAATTAAAATCTTTTTTATAGATATTCACTTCCTGTTTTAATCGTGTGATATACGGAATATCAATTTTGACTGTTCTATCACGTAAGGCTTCCATAAATTCATTGTCTTGAAGCCTACGATATTCGGGCTCATTGGTGTGACCAATAATCACTTCATCAATATGTGTCTGTGCGAATTTTTTTGGTTTTATTCGGTGCTCTTGCGAAGCGCCTAATAAATCATACAAGAAAGCTACATCCAGTTTTAAAACCTCAACGAATTCGATCATTCCACGATTGGCGACATTAAATTCACCATCAAAATTAAAGGCTCGTGGATCCGAATCAGAACCGTATTCAGCAATTTTACGATAATTAATATCACCAGTTAATTCTGTAGAGTCTTGATTCTTTTCATCTTTAGGTTGAAATGTGCCAATCCCTATGCGATCAGCTTCTGAAACAAAAAGTTTCTTCACACGAATGTGTGACAGCACTTTCATTAAGTCGCCGTTGTAACGTTCCATCAAGTTTTTAAAAATAAATCGTGATGGTGGGCAAAGTTCACCAGAAATTTTCATTCTAAATTCGCTGTCTTGACCGCGATTAATTTCTTCGGTTAAAGCTTGGCGCATATTATCAGGAATTAATAATAAAGGTTCTTCATTCATTGGGCTCGGGTAAACGCGAACATCTTTACCTAACAGGCCCTCTAATTTGCCGCCTTCATCAACCCATTCAAATGTGTACATGGCCCCGTTGTCAGTGTGTGAATAAGTTTCTAAGCCTTTTTTTAGCATACGGCAAATTGTAGATTTAGCGGAACCAACAGGACCATGAAGTAAGATCACACGTTTTTCTGTGCCATATCCTAAAGCTGCTGCTTTAAGAACGTTTACAAATTTCATCAATTGAACATCCAGGCCAAAAACAGCATCTTTACCATCGTTTGGAATATCATCAAAAAATTTATATCTAACGATATGTTTTTTAAAATCGATATATTCTTCTGTGCCTGCTTCTATGATCATGTCATACATACGTTGATATGCATTACGTGTGACTTTAGGATTTTTCTTCAGAAGATCTAAATAGTCATTGAAGCTGCCCGTCCACTGAATTGTGGCTTTAGCCGAATTCTGTGTGTTAGACATTTCAATGATGGCTCTTAAGTTGATTAACGACGACATGATGTTTCTCCTTTTCACAAAGATTTGGAAACGGACCTACATCTATGATTATGCCTCGTAATAAATAGGTTAGCGAATTAAAATTATTTTATAGTTATTAGTCGATATTCTTCTGGTTTAACCAGGACAAAAGTCTCGTTATAAGACTTCTTATGTCTCTGAATCGATTTAAAAACCCATATAAATTTCATTTGCTCATTTTCAATAATAATTTTCTTCAAAGGTGTTTTTTTGGTTTCCACACTGACCGAAGCTAAATCAGATTGGCATACTTTCAGTTCTGGATTTTTCTGTGAACAGTCGAAACCTAGCATTGTTAAATCTGTACCCAAGATTGCAGCTTTAATCCAAAGTGGATCTATTTCATTTTTAAAAAGTGGTTTCAATGTTTTACTGGCAAAAGGGCCCTGAACAAAAGTTTTTTGCGGATACAAGATGTACTGAATTTGGTTTTTATTCATCAGTAAGCTTCCAAGGCGATAACCTAATACAGCTTCGACTTCAATTCGAATGACTCCGTTAGTTGTGTAGAACACATCCATGGTGACTGAATGAGAGCTTGATTTCTTTTTATCTTCAATCAAAGCTTTTGTATCGGCAAATCGAATATCTTCTTCATTTAAAGTTGTTTCTTTTGTGGCACAGCTCGTAATTAGCGTAAAATTAAAACTAACTGTTAAAATAATGAAAACTTGCTTTATTAATTTTGTTTTTAACATATACAATAGTGTAGATGACAAATTTAAAATTAAAACATTATTTTTTATTTTTTGTGACTTTTTTCATACTCTGGTTCAATCAGATTACGATTGGGGCTATTTTATTAATCATTCTGTGGCAACAGATGGGACTTTATTTGTGGAAAAATCCAATCAGTGCACAAAACCAAGTGTTAACTTTGATTCATTCCTTAGGTCTACTGCCGCTATTCTTCTTCCAAGGTGCAATTAGTTCGTTTCTTCATATTTATTTTAAATCGCAAGCTTTTCATTTGCTTTTATTAACGACAGGATTGGCTTTGATTCTTAATTTTTTGATTATCATATCTGGTTTTTCACTATTTTTTGACATAGGCCAACAGCCTCATCTTCGTGAAATTTATCAAAAGACTTTTTCTCAAATAAAATACCGAAAGTCATTTTTCTTTAAAATAACTTTGATTTTTTTCATTTTGCAATTTACTTGTTTATTTATTTTACCAGCAGACTATGCGCTTGTTTTGGCCTACGTCGCCGCGATGTTTACGGCGCGTAAGCTTCTGGAATTGAAGCCGGAATCCTTCTATTTAGGATTGACTCAATAGCAGTAATTTTGCCTTCGATCAGTTTTATTCTATCCGAATCTTTTTCTTCTTGTTTAGCTTTTAAGTAAGCACTTCTGGCTTTATCGTCTTTTTTAAGTTTAATATAAACATCACCTAAGTGCTCTGCAATAATACCTACATCAGGTGACATTTCATGTGCTTTTTCTAAATAAATAGCTGATTTTTTGTACTCACCTTTTTTGTAATAAACCCACCCTAAGGTATCTGCAATGTAAGGATCGTTACTTTGCAATTTATAGGCGGCTAAAGCTAATTTTTCAGCTTCATCTAAACTTTGACCAATTTCTGATAAACTGTAAGCCATATAATTCATAGCCTGATGGTTTTGTTCATCGTAAGCCACTGATAGACGCATATGTTTCATCATCATGTCTTTGTTTTCTGTTTGATCAAACAGTGTCCCGATGTAGTAATTAATCTGAGTATTTTTAGGAAACTGCGTATCCCCGATCAACAGACTTTCAATGGCCTGAGAATACAGTTTTTGATCTTCAAACAACTGAGCCTGCATCATATACATTTGAACAGTTTTTTTGTTAGATTTTAGGCTTTCTTGAATAACACCTAAAGCTTGATCGTAGTTTTTTTGTGAGCGTAAAATCATTGCAGCTCGCAATCTGGAATCTTCATAGTGATTACTCGACGGTTGAATTTGTTGATAAGTTACAATTGCTTTCTGCGTTGATTTTAATTCTTCATAAACTGCAGCTAAGTAAAATTTAACTTTATCAGATTCAGGCACAAGAAATTTAAGCTCTTCTAATTTCAGAGCAGCTCGGTCGAACATCTTTTTGTCAATTAAGATCAGTGCCATTTTTAATTTAATCGGAATAACATCTTCAGATGAATTTTCTAAAATCTCTAGTTGTTCAAAAGCTAAGTCGTATTGATCTGACTCGATGTAATGCTGAGAAAGAACTTCGGCAAGTCTAGCAATCGGTCCTCTGTCTTTTTGATATTTAACATAAAACTGTATGACTGCTTTTTTATTTTTTGTTTGCTCTAGCATTGATGAATAAACCTGAATGGCTTCTAAAAAGTCAGGCTTAAGATCGAAAGATTTTTTAAGATCTTTCATAGCAGATGGGTAAAGTTCTTTTTTATCTGAATCTAAAATTGATTTACCCCGGTAGTAGTAAGGTAAATGCTTAGGTTCATATGTATTTAATGAAATTACTTTTTTAAAAAGATCATCAGCTTTTTGATATTTCTTTTGTTCAGAATATAAAGCCCCTAAATACAGTAAGGATTCGGGTTGTTCTGGATTTTGTTTAATCAACTTTAAATAAACATCTTCTGCTTTATCGTAGGACTTTTGTGCCATCAACATCGAAGCGTATAGCATTTGCATATCTTCATTTTTTGGATCCAAGGCGATTGATTTCTGTATCCAATAGATTGAATCCGTCATTTGGCCTTTTCGGTAATACTCAATCGCTAATTTTTGCATCAATGCTGGCGAACTGTTATCGATGCTCATTGCCGATTTTAAAAGCTCGATTGACTCAGTGCTATTGCCTTCTAAAGATTCCAAATCCGCTTTCAAAAATAAAAAGTCTGCTTCTGATTGTTGTTGTATTTTTTCATCTGATTTTAAATTAGGATTAACATTTGAACTTTCACTGACTAACTGCGGAACGCCTAAAGATGCAGGCGCTCGGTTGTGATCATTCAGCGAAGAGTCAAAGTATGGATAGCGTTCTAACGAGGCACAGCTACATGCAAAAACTAGAAATCCGCAGCTTATAATTTTCAAAACAGATAATTTCATGACGACCTCTAATGACTTTTTATCGGCATTAGTGGCGCATTCTCTGTAGTCTTGAAGGTTTAAATTTTAAGCAAAAAAACAAAACTAGACCTGTAGATCAGTGCAAAATTTCAACAAAAAACTGATTTTTTCAGAAAAACAGAATTAATTAGTTAAATACGTAACTAGCTTGAATATATAGGTATTTATCTATCCTGAGTGCTATTTTTAATAAAAAATTGGGCCTATCCCCTTTTATTTAACTTTGGCACTAACCACTAAGGAATTTAATACTGTCGACATACTTGACAAGGAGTGGCGGCAGGGCTAATTTGCCATCGAATAAGTAGGCGAAAAGCTTGAGTTTTAGGCCTTTACAGATCTTCACAAACGTAACGCAACTCTGATCTTAAGGTTTGCTAAATGCCTAAACAAAGAATTAACCAGCAAATGGGAGGCTATTGTGATGAATCAAATGGATACTTTGAACACAAAACCGAGCGCTAAAGTAAAAATTATTAAGCGTTATCAAAATCGTAAACTTTACGATACTAAGCAAAGTTGCTATGTGACACTAGACGACATTGCTAAAATGATTCGTACAGACGAAGAAGTTATGGTGATTGATAATAAGTCAAAAAATGACATTACTGCGGCCACTTTAACTCAGATTATTTTTGAATCTGAAAAGAAAGCTTCACAATATGCTCCATTATTTACATTACGCGAAATCATTCAACATGCTAACGGAAGTATTTCTAGTTATTTAGCTAAATTGGGAGCCTTCCCAATTGATTACATGACTAAACAAGCTGCTGTAACTGTTAATGTTGAAAGAGTTTCAACTGACGATATTAAGCAAAATTTAGAAAATAGAGTTGCTACTGCAGCTCGTTTAAATACAGCTGATGCAACTTCTAAAGTTGTTGCTGAAAAAGCAACAGTTTTACCAGGTTCAAACCAAGAAGAAGAAACTCCGAATCTTCCTCTTCCAAGCAGCAATCAAAATTTTAATACTTAATCAGTTCGTTAGAACTTATTAAACTGTTAAAATATGCTTTAAAAGCTAAATAAAAAAGCCGAGATCTTTCTCGGCTTTTTTATTTAGTATGATTCAAAATCTGAACTTTATAAACAACCAGTTCTTCTGCAGACCGGTTTATTGTTTGCATAAGCTTCTCATATGACTGAAACATTCCTTAAAATAACCGATAAAATAACTAACAGCTCTGCTGCGTACTGCCAACTAAAGCCCATTTTTAATAAATATTGTGAAGAATTTTGGGCCATTTACCTAAACCACCAACTTCAGATACTTGAGATGACCCTGCTACACAGAGGCACTTTAAATTATTGCACTGTACATCCACGGGATCTTTTCAGACAGGCCTTTTTACATAACTCGTATACAATGATCATTGCCCATAACCATGTCAGTGGTGAACTAGAGCCTTCTACAGAGGACATTAAACTTACAAAAAAATTGATCAAAATCAGCCATGTCACAGAAATATCAATAGCCGATCATCTAATTTTTAATGATAAAAAGTATTTTAGCTTTAAGGAGAATCAGATTCTTTTTTAATATTCTGATTCGTCTGATTCAATTTTGTTTTGATCAAAATCACTCGTCGGTTTACGGATAGGGGTAACGCTAATGACTTCCAGGTCATCAGATAGCACAATTTCGTAACCTTCTTTTTTAGCGTTTTCTTTGTATTGACGAATGTATTCAGCTTTTTCCACTGCCTGCTGCCGCTTCAGCTGCATTTCACGTTCATAATTTTCATTAAATATTTCATCAGCTGTTTTTGCTTTGCTGCTTTGATCGGTTTCTTTCCAGATTTGCTGATCGGCCGATATTTTTCTTGGATCGGTTTCTAGTTTTGCTTTTTTATGGCTATGTAAATCACGACTTGATAGTTTCATTTTTTGTAAATTGAGTTCGTACTGGACTTGCTGCATATATTTGTTTGCTAAATCTTGTGGATCAACAGAACTAGTGGTTCGCAAAATCAGAGGCTGAGGGTTTTGCGTTAAGTTTGATGTCTGTGGATAGAAAATAAAATAGCCAGTACAAACGACTGCTAGAAAGATCCCTAAGTTGAGAAAAGAACTTAAACTTTTCATAAATGACTTATCGGACATTTTTCATAGCAAGTTGAACAATTACTCATTTTACATTGTCTCAAATTAAGACAAACAGAACTATTAGGCTTTTTCTTTTGGAGGCTCTACAGGAATTATTACTACGAATTCTGTCCCGATGCCTTTTTGTGACCTGACTTGAATTTCCCCGCCGTGATTTTGAATGATTCCGTATGAAATACTTAAACCCAGCCCCGTACCCTGACCAACACTTTTGGTTGTAAAAAAAGGTTCGAATATTTTTTCAAGAATATGGGGTTCCATACCGGCGCCTGAGTCTTGAATTGAAATTTGAACTTTGCCAACTTTTCCTTTGATGGGCTTAATAGGCAGTATCGTAATCCATATTTGACCGTTACCTTGAATGGCCTGCAAAGCATTCGATAAAATATTCATGACCACTTGATTAATCTGGGATGCATAACAAAGAATTTTTGGGACTGGTTCATAGTTTTTATTTACGAGTACACGATTTTTAATTTCACCTTTAAGAATTTCTAAAGTTGTATCGATCGATTCCTGCACGTCAATTTCTTTTAACTGGGCCTCTTCGAGACGTGAAAAGTTTCTTAATCCTAGAACAATATCACGTGTTCTTTGCGCCCCATCCTGACAAGATTTAATCAATCGTGGTAAGTCACTTTTAATAAAATTATAATCAATATTGTTTTTTTTATTTTCAAACTGAACATCTTCAGACTGAACAGATTCAATTAATTCAAACAAATTATTGGTGTATTCTTTCAGATGTGTCATATTACTAAAAATAAATCCGATGGGATTATTCAGTTCATGAGCAACACCAGCTACAAGTTGACCAAGACTAGTCATTTTTGCAGAGTGAACTAATTTAGTCTGTGCTTCTTTTAATTCTGAGTTAGTATTTTCAAGTTCTTTAATTTTTTTCTTTAGATCATTTCTTGCCTGAAAAACTTTGTAGCTCATTTCATTAAATGATTCAGTCAATAGGCCCATTTCAGTTCGACTGCTTATTGGTAACTGGACTAACTGTTCATTTTTTTCAAATGATTTAAAACCTCGAATCAATTTATCAATTGGCTCTAGAAACCAATTCGTTGTAAAAATGATGGTTACTATCAAAAAAATGGCTACAATTGAAATAACTGTTATGAATGCAATATTAACATTTTTTAAAATGGCTTGCGAATCTTTTTTAACTGCACCAAGCCCGATATAAAGCTTCGATTTATCCCACTCTGTTTGATAAATGATGAATCCATAACTTAGTTTATCAATATTAATAGAAATAAATTTATCTTTTACAAAATTTTCTTTTGTTAAAGATATTTTTTTCAATTCACTTTTAGTTCCTTCTGAAACTTTTTGATCTTCATTAACTATAAATAATTCAATTTTTAATTTGGATTTTATACGATTTAAAAAACTTTGCTGTAGGGCAATAGATTGTTCAAGATAACCAATATGTCGGCCCATATTATTGTTCAACTTGGAAAAATACATTAAAGCCATACTGTTTTTATTCTGGTTAATAAAAGCAATGCTTTTTTTATCTTTAAGATTCATTAAGTATTTTTCATTTAAAAGAACTTTTTCGTTATTTAAGCCAAAAACACGAATTTGATTTTTGTCATCTTTAAATATACTTGTAACTAAGCGACCGGTCTTATCGTAAAAAGAAATTGCTGAGGTTTCTGACCTGGTTAATGCTGTGGCAGTTATATCTTTTAAGCTTTGCTGATCCATTGTCATTAAAGCGTTGTGAACTTTAGGGTCTCTGAGGTACTGCGCAGAAAGTTCTTCCATTAATTGATACTGGGTATTTAAAATAGTTTCTATTTCGCGACCATTACCTAAAAGCCTTTGCGAAACTTCACCATCAAGGGCTTGTTCAAATTTAAAAAGTGAATACCAACCCACGAATACTAACGGAATTACAGAAAAGAGAATAAACCAAATAAGTAATATCGATTTTAATGATTTATATTTCTTAGCATAAGAATGGTTTTTTCTTTTAAGATTATTCAACTTTGCGAACCTCTATAATAAATCTTTTTTGATCATCGCTGAGTACGCGTGGGTGCTTTTCAAAACGGGATTTATAATCGCCGAACTGTCTAATAAACTGATTTAAATCTTCAGTGTTTTCAGCAGGTAAAATAAAATGAAAATATGTTGTGTCTGCTGATTTCATCCATCCTAGCTCAACTTCACCGGCTTTGAAACCGCTTAAGCTTAAAATTTTAGACTTTACCCTTTCCGTAACTTCAACTAAATCTGTAACTTCTACTATGCCTCTGTAAACACCTGTGTTTTTTATTTTGAAATTTATTTCTTCAGTACCATTTGCCTGAACGACGCCTGCCGCAGATACTGTTGCGTTTGCTACACCGTTAACTGAAAGCTTTTTTATTGCAACAGCCGCTGAAGTTGGCTTAGCAACAATTCTGCT
>JANOOI010000323.1:0-2486 GCA_031421235.1 Bdellovibrio sp. | reverse complement strand
GAAGGCCAAACAATGGCCGGTACTCTTGAAGTTGCATTAGTTGCTAAAACTGCAACTGGCTTCAAAATGACTGCGATAACTAAATTTGATAACCAACCTTCTGAACATCAAGAAAAAGATGTTAATGCTGATGATTTAATTAATGATGAAATGATTTCTTATTTGTTAGCTAATTGTGCTGCGCAAAGCGGTCAATTACAAAGCGTAACTGTTCCTGCTGGAACATTTAATTCATGTGCTATCACAAACGAAAACAGCACTATCTGGATTGCACAAGTACCGTTTGGTTTTGCTAAAAGAACTGAATTATCACCAGAGGGTTATACTTACAGTTTAGAATTACAAAGTTTTGTAACCGGTAAGGCAAAATAATTTTCTGCTACGCAGTCAGCCAATCAGTTACATAAGATTATAAAAAATTAGTTATATCGAAGAGGCCTCAGATGAGGCCTCTTTTTTTTTTTACAGACCCAGACTTAAGGTTAAACATTTTCATTTTATTTTCTAATTTAAAAAATCAATTTTATAATGATCAGATATGATTAATAAAAATTTCTTTTATTGTTTGATGATTTCGTTTTGTCTGACTTTTACTGGTTGCCAGTCTGAATCTAGTTTTGAATCAGATGTAGAAGCTGATCAAACTGATGCTCCAAGCGGCGACCCTAGTTTTGCTGCGAAATATATTTTAGAGCAGGAACAGCAACGAGTCGAATCCGATGAAGCTTTTAATCTAGTGCCAGACTTAGCCCATCTTGATCCACAAAATTTAATTCCTCAAAAAGCTTTTGAAGCTGGCATCGGGTTTTTTCAAAATTACCGCTCACATTTTAAAAATCAAAAATTTTTAGCCATCGCTGATTTTTCATTACATAGCGAAGTGCGCAGATTGTTCCTAGTCAACTTAATCACTGGCGAAGTGCAAACACATTTGGTCGCACACGGTAAAAATTCAGATCCTAGCGCTAATGGCTGGGCCACATTATTTTCTAATACCCCTGACAGTTTAAAATCAAGCCTTGGGGCGTACATGGTGGCGGAAACCTACCGCGGCAAACATGGCTATTCTGTTCGAATGGACGGGCTGCAGAAGACCAATTCAAACGCTCGCAAGCGGGCCATAGTTATGCATTCAGCAAACTATATCAGGCCTGAAAAAGTCGGTCGCAGTTTTGGCTGCCCAGCTATTGAAAACAAATTTCAAACCTATATCATTGATCGTTTGAAAAACGGTGGACTACTATTTATTAGCTACTGATATTCTGTAATTGTTTCCTATACTGTCGATTTTTTTTTCACTAAATTTAACATTCTCGTTTTGCATGTTCTATGTAGAAACAACCTTCTTTTTTTATAGAAATTTAAACCCCATTAGGTTCAAACTAAATGTGTGGCTAGATCATGTGATAAGGAGTTTCAAATGATACCAATGTTTTGTAAAAACCTTTTAGTACTTTCTCTGATGACATCATCACTTATTATGATGGGCTGTCAAAAAGGTTCAAATGCAACGCAAGATGCATCAACATCTTTCTCTAGAGAATTCTCAAGCCTTTCACAGAATGTATCTACTTCCGCTGAAACGATTCAGACTCCAGGTGATTTTGTAATCCCAGGTGATAATATAAATTGTACCTTTAACAACCAAGAAGTTTTAGACGGACGATCAGTCACTGCTTATGTGAATTCAACTGTTGCCTTTGGCAGCACTTGCCAACAAGAAACACGCACTTGTACAAGTGGTGTTTTATCGGGCTCAAGCCAATATGCAACTTGCGCTGTAGATGCACCAGCAAGCTGTCTATTTAACGGTGAAACTTTAGCTCACAATCAAAGTATAACGACTTATTTAAATTCAAATGTCGCTTTTGGTGAGTCTTGTGTTCAAGAAGTCAGAACTTGTTCTAACGGTGCGCTATCTGGTTCAAGCCAATATGCAACTTGTGCCGTTGCTGCTCCAGCAAGTTGTTTATTCAACGGACAAACAATTGCTCACGGGAAAAATGCTATTGCTTTTGCCGCATCAACAGTGGCTTTCGGTGCTACTTGCCAACAAGAAACTAGAACTTGTTCAAATGGTGCCTTATCCGGTTCAAGCCAATATGCAACTTGTGCCGTTGCTGCTCCAGCAAGTTGTTTATTCAACGGACAAACAATTGCTCACGGGCAAGATGTTTTATCTTTCGCAACTTCAACAGTGGCTTTTGGTGAATCTTGCCAACAAGAAACTAGAACTTGTGCTAACGGAACACTATCTGGTTCAAGCAAATATGCATCGTGTGAAGTTGATGCACCAGCAAGTTGTTTATTTAACGGTCAAACTATTGCTCACGGTCAAAATGTAATGGGTTATTTAGCTCCATCTGTAGATTCTGAATCAACTTGCAAACAAGAAACTAGAACTTGTGCTAACGGATCCCTTTCAGGTTCATACTTTTTCCCAAGTTGTGTCGTTGAGCAGCAAGCACCTACACCATTACCGATAG
>JANOOI010000322.1:0-1622 GCA_031421235.1 Bdellovibrio sp. | reverse complement strand
CTTCAATCTACGGGGCGGGCTGCCATAATAGCCCAACAAAAAAACATCGTCACGGTACCGGCGCCAACAAATGTCGTTGGTGCGGTTCCACTTCCGTTGGTGCCGGATGCCACAATAGTCCAACGAAACATCACGAGAAATAGGAGCGAAAAAAATGGCTCACGAAGTAAGCGCAAAAGGCGAGGGACACGGCAAATTCTTGTCGTGGGAGTGGGAAATTTCACAGGTGGGTCGGGTGAAAATCGGATTGAGGGTGATTCCAGCGTGAATTTGATTTGACTTTGGTGCTTGGATTTCCTATCCTTTATCCTTTGTTCACGCAGAATTTAAAGTTGATTTTCGGGGGGTAGTATGTCGCTAGTGAAGCTAAGTTATTCAGAGTACGAAGGAGAAGCGAAGTATTGGGAAGTGAGCGATGCTACTTTTTCGAATATTAATTTGATTGTTGGAAAAAATTCATCGGGCAAATCGAGGCTTTTGTCAGTAATTAATTCTTTCGCTAAAGTACTTTCAGGCCAGCAAAAACCTTTCGAATCATGTAAGTTTTCTGCAGTAATAAAGCTGGGCACTCGTGAATTTATTTACGATATTGCTTTTAAAAATGGAGCGATAGAAAGTGAAAAGCTACTGATAGACGGAGAGGAAAAACTTATTCGTAATAATGATGGTTCAGGAAAGCTTTATTACGAAGAATTGAAAAATTTTTTAGATTTCAAGTTGCCTCCCGATGCTATAGCCGCAGTCAATCGTCGTGATGAAAAACAACACTCCTATTTAATGGAACTTCATGCATGGGCAAATGGTGTTGTAATTTATCTTTTTGGATCCGACTTTGGAAAAGGGCTCGTTATGGGCTTGACCGAAGCTGAGTCATTATTGCGAAACCCAAACCCACAGCTGGTTGATGATCCTAACAAGTTGGTTGGAGTTTATTCGTCCGCATTTGCAATTTATGGTGAAAAATTTGACCAAGCAATTATTTCGGATATGGAGGCGCTTGGGTATTCACTCACTGAAGTTGGAAGCGCAAGTATGCAAGAGATGGTGAATGTCCCTTTTTCTGCTATTTGTATGTTTACTGTAGAAAAAGATTTGGGTTTTAAGAATCCTCAAATGTATATGTCTCAAGGTATGTTTCGTGCGCTAGCGCTTTCAATACATTTAAATGTTTGCGCTTTTTCAAAAAGCAAGAATTTAATTCTTGTTGATGATATTGGTGAAGGACTTGATTATGAAAGAGCTGTGGCAATTATTGAGCTTTTAATATTCAAAGCTCAGACTCACGGTATACAGATTGTAATGTCAAGCAACGACCGTTTTGTAATGAATAAGGTTCCACTTTCATATTGGTCAGTAATAAAACGTACAGGCGGTAATGTGAAAATGTTCAATGAACGTAACTCAAAGAAACAGTTCGATCATTTTAAGTATATAGGCTTAAATAATTTTGATTTCTTCGCATCAGATTATTTTAATGCGGAGATTGGTGATGTCTAAAAAACTTGCTATTTTTGTCGAGGGGCTTACAGAACAGGAATTTGTAATTCGTCTTCTGAAGGAGTTGGCGGGTAAACGTGGAATTTCGTTTAATATTCAGGGGCAATATAATGGAAATTTATCGT
>JANOOI010000321.1:0-2635 GCA_031421235.1 Bdellovibrio sp. | reverse complement strand
GAACTGGTCGTCGTCACTTCACCACGAATAATCATATTTTTTGTTTGACCATTGACTTCGCCAACTTGACCGACGACAACGAAACTAGATTGATCTTCAGAGAAGAATTCGACTCTGACTTTTTTTAAAATCCATTGCTCGTCACCAGAACCGGTGGCTTCTTCAGCTTGCAATTCCCAACCTTTTTGATTGTTTGCATTTTCAACAAGATGAACACCTTTCATCTTTTGCTCCATAGCTTTTTGATTATTTTGCTGTTGAGCCATTTTTTCAATTTTAGTTTTTGTGAGTTTTACATCTGTAGATCCGACTTCTTCAGGCGCGATTAAAAGCACCTGAAGAAAAATCAGAGATAGTATAAATATAAATAAGATTGTCAGTTTATTGACTTTGAGTTTCCTGAGCAGCATTTACTTTATCAGCTTCTTTTGCTACTGCAAAATTAATAGGTCCGCCGCCAGCTTCATAGATCGAATACATAATTTTTTTCAAAGTTAGATAATCAATTTCTTTATCAGCTTGTAAAGTTACTCTTCTCCAGGCACTTGGATCAGCTTCTTCTTTACCGATTGTTTTATCCACAACATTTTTAAATTTGTTTTTTAGTTTATCATCTTGTTCTTTTTTAGCTTTTTGTAGCAAAACTCTGACTTGGTCTCTTAAGTTTGGAATCACCCAATCAGTCGCTGCGACAACTTCAGCAAAAGTTGCCACTTGAGTTCGATCAATTAAAACCTCTTTCGATGAAACTGTTACGACAACAGCGGGTTTTAAATCATTTACTCTGTTCGCTTTAGGTAAAATAACTTCTTTTGGAATATAAAGAATTTCGCCAGTTGTGTTATAGTTTTGTAATAGAAAAACCACGAGAACTGTAAACATATCAACCATTGCAGTTAATGTTAAAACAGCAGCAACATTTCTTTTGGTGGATTTTCGTTTCAGAATATTATGATAGCGGTGACGCTGTCCCGGCTTAAAAATTGCCATTAGTTCGGTCCTCCAGTTAATAATTCAGGAGAAAATCCAGCTTTTAAACCAATATCCATTGCTGAAACAACATGATCGTAAACAATGGCGTCTTCAATAGCCATTTTGATATTGCCCTTATCCGGATACATTTGTTTTACTTTGTTTAAATCTGCGATCAATGAATCTTTATCGTATTCACCTTTTAAACCTTTTAATTTAGGAATAGATCTGACATCTTTACCAACAAACAAAACATAACCTTTATCGCGAATTTCTAGTTTTAAAACTAAATCTTCCAAAGGCGGAGGTGTTTTAATTTCTTGTTCAGGATCACGAGGAGAAGCAAATGAAGCTCCTAATTGGATCATTGATACTTGTGTCCAAACAGCAGAGATTAGTAGAAATGTAATCAACACTGACATCAAGTCAATAAATGGAACTAGATTCAATTCTAAATTTTTACTGCGACCTCGGCCACCTGTATCTATATGAGCCATAAAATTTCCTCAGTTCCCTAAATTATATAACCAGTTATTTAGTCTTTAATTTTGTCTCTGTTAGCAGTTACTAAATTTAGCAACGACATACTTGTTTCGATCATCTCGTTTTCAGCTTTTTGAATCATATGTTGAAACAAGCCGTAAGCTACAATGGCAATAATTGAAACTGTTAAACCAAAACCAGTACAATTTAAGGCATGCGCAATACCTTCAGAAAGCAAAGTTGCTTTTGTTGCAGGATCGGCAGTAGCAACGGCACGAAATGAACCAATCATACCAAAAATTGTTCCTAATAAACCCGCAAGAACTGCAATATTACCAAACACGGCAAGAAAAGATGTCCATCCTTCTAGTCTAGGTGTTTCTCTCATAACTGATGCATCCATTGCGACTTGAATTTCTTCATCTGGTCTTTTATTCATAGCAGTTACTAAACCAGCCTTAACTGTATTTGATAACGGAGTTGGTCTTGAATCAAAAAATGAAATGGCTTGTCTAACATCACCACCGATAATCATTCTGAAAACTTGATCCGTAAATTCTTTTTTATCAACACGTAATGCTTTTAGTGTCATAAATCTTTCAATAATTAATATTGCAGTTAAAACCCCAATGAATGCGATAACGTACATGACGCTTCCACCTTCATTAAATGCTCTCACTATCGGATTCATATTTTCTGTTGCAGTCACTGCGACTGCGACTGTTGCTGTTGTTGGTTCCACTTTTTCCTCCTGGTTCAAAATTTTTTTTCTTAACTCAATAATATTTTTTTAAAATTCAAAACTAAATTCAACTAACTACTTTTGTCCTTGAAATAAAAATGGGTAAACAATTTCAGCCACTGTGCCTGCTGGAGGCTCAGGAAATCGAATTGTTAACATTCTGTCTCTGACACAATTCTCGACTGCACTATTGTTAATCGTTGATGCACTATTCACAACTTGTGCATTTCTAGCTACGCCACGTTCGTGAATTTCCCAACGGATGACAACTTTACCTTCAAGTTTGGTATCTTTTTTGTATTCTCTTTCATAACAAGACTTAAATGCAGCATACGAACTTCGAACAGCTCGGCGAACAGCTTCGCGGTCAATCGACCCTACAAATTCTTCCTCAGCACCACCGGCCTGAATAGCCACTTGATCTTTTGCTCCAAGACC
>JANOOI010000320.1:0-2784 GCA_031421235.1 Bdellovibrio sp. | reverse complement strand
ATAAAGTTAAAGCCAACGAGTTATTTGATTTGATGTATAAGTTTGCTGATTACGGATTTAATAAATCCCATGCAGCAGCTTATTGTGTAATTACAGCGCAAACAGCTTGGGTGAAACATTATTATCCTGCAGAATTTTTTGCGGCCCTTTTATCAACTGAAGTCGGTGATACAGATAAAGTTGTCAAATACGTCAAAGATGCGCAGAAGCGTGGTTTAAAAGTATTACCTCCTCATATTAATTTTTCTGATTATTTGTTTTCAGTTAAAGGTGAAGAAATTTATTTTGGATTGGGTGGGATTAAAGGTGTGGGTTCTGCAGCTGTTGAGGCAATTATTGAAGCCCGAAATAAAATGCCTGATTTACAGTTTAAAAACTTAGATGATTTTTTTGAAAATGTTGATCTAAGACGAGTGAATAAAAAAGTGATCGAAAATTTAATTAAAGCCGGTGCCTTTGATGGATTTAATTTTCACCGTGCACAGTTATCACAAGGTTATAGTCGCTTTTTAGACCGAGCCATCGGCACTCAAAAAGATAAAGATTCAGGACAAGTCAGTCTTTTTGACATGGCCGGTGAAAAAGAAGATATTATTTTAGATGACACCAGAACCTGGTCACGAACACAGTCATTGGCCTATGAAAAAGAAGTTCTAGGCTTTTACTTAAGTGATCATCCTTTAAAAGGTTTTGAAAAGTTATCTCAGGTTTGGTCAACATGTGAAATTGCGCAGTTACCAGCCCATTTGCCAGACCCAGCATTACAAAAACCTCAGACTCCGCAGATAGTGAATGGTCGTTACCAAAAAGAAATTAAAAAGCGTGTGATTGTTTCTGGTTTGATTATTGAATCCAAAGAAATGATTACAAAAAAGGGAACACGAATGGCTTTTGCTAAACTTGAAGATTTGTCAGGCACAGCAGAGCTTGTAATTTTTCCAGATACTTATGCTAAATGTGGACACTTCCTTAAAGAAGAAAGACCTGTCTTAGTCGGCGGTGGTCTTGAGGTTTCTGAAGGAAATTCAAAAATCATAGTGGACAATATTGCTCCGTTTGATGAAATCATGCGTAAAACTAAAAAAGTTTCTATGCGGTTAGATAAATTAGCCGAAGATGATTTTGCTAAGTTAGATTTATTGATGGATCAATTCAAAGGCGACACGAACGTTCGTCTAGTTTTTGATATTAATGGCCAGGCTGTAGAACTAGAAAGTGAAATGCCGAAGAAAATTCAAATCTGTGATGCATTTTTTGAGGAAGTTCATCAGATCTTTGGTCGTACAGACTTTATTGAGGTGTAAAAATGATTTATAATATATGTATGAATAAAACTACGAATAAAAATAAAATAGCAGTCACAATTTTGTTGAAATTGACTTTGTTATTAACTTTAATAATTTCTGGGTGTGCTGCTTTTGCACCGCTCACTGAGAATTCGAAATTAGACAATAAACCGATCGCTATACGTAGAAAAATCAAAGATGTCGACTATCGTGCAGCCACTGATGATCGATCGATGAAAAAACGTTTAGTTGTTTTACCATTTCTTGATAAAAATCCACAAAAAAGGTCTCATACTGTTCGCGCTAATTCAAGAGATGCTTTTATTTATGATTTAAACCAATCAGAAAAATTTATCGTTATGGATTCATCACAGTTAACTGTTGATACAGAAAAATATTTTAAAAATGGTGAATATGATTTAAAAGCTTTAGCTAAAGATTCACAAAAATCTGGAATCAGCTCTATTCTAGAAGGCCAAGTTATTGATGTCCGTCTTAAAAAACAAGCTGATCAAATCGGTGTGGTTAGAAATTTAAATGCCACGTATGAAGTTGTCGTCAGGTTAAGAATACAAAATATCCGGACAGAACAAGAAGTTTTTCACACAGTTAAGACAGTGACATTAGAAGAAAAAAATACTCGGGTTGCGGAAAGAGCTTCTGAAGATGAAATCTTCATTAGAAACCCAGAACTTGTTGAAATATTAATTAAAGATGCTTTTTTGGATTTTTCCCAGCAGATTCAAGACATTATGAATGAAATTACTTGGGAAGGGCGCATAGCAGCTATCCGAGGCGATAAAATTTATTTAAATGTGGGTCGTATTTCAGGTGTTCGCGTTGGAGATTTACTGAAAGTGATCGACACAGGATCTGAAATTTATGATCCAGAAATTGGTTACCATTTAGGTCGGGTTGCCGGAAAAACCAAAGGCACATTAGAAATTATTAGTTATTTTGGTAATGACGGCGCAGTCAGTGTTGTGCATTCAGGAGCTGGATTTAAGGAAAGTGATCGTGTTGAAGTGTATCAATAGTGAAAATCAATTCACAAAAAACATAAAACCTAGTCATCTAAAATCTGCTGATGCATTTCGTGAATCGCAGTATTTAGGATTGATGGACTATGAAAAATCGTTAATTTTACAATTAGATCTTCACAAAATGTCTGTTGATCGAAAACAAAACTACATTTTAGGACTGGAGCACCCAACGTGTATCACTTTGGGCTTACGGGCGCACAGCGAGTTTGAAAATTATAACCTTACGTGCAGTTGGCCTGTGCACAAAGTATCGCGTGGTGGGTTAGCTACGATGCATAATCCAGGTCAGCTTGTGATTTACCCGATATACAACTTGAAACAATCAGAGATGGGCGTTCGTTGTTTTGTTCATGAACTTTTTAAAGCCACTGAAAAAACAATGACTGATTTAGGTATCAGTTCATATATTGATGAAAAAGAACAACCCGGAATTTACACAGACGCTGGAAAAATTG
>JANOOI010000319.1:0-1728 GCA_031421235.1 Bdellovibrio sp. | reverse complement strand
GTTTCCTGTAAAGGTTTTAGCTGTTTCTGCATATAAGGCATAAGGCACACTCATTAATTCATTGGTTCCTACTATTGTGTAATCCGTACCGCCTCTTGGGTCAGCTTCAGTTTTTATAAAATAAGGGCCTGTTGCCCAGTTAATTCCTGCAAATGTACCTGTTACTGGTGTACCACTTCCTATTTCTAAACTTACTAAACCAAGAATATTGGTGGTTGGTCTTTGGGTTTCTACATATACAGCCGTACCTGATGTTGAACCTCGCAAAACACTTATTTTCATACCTACCGGCTTTGACGTTATCAGAGCATTGCTGCTATTGCGAATTACGGCTTGGTAACTCATTTTTTGTGGGGCTTGTGCCCAAACGCTTGCTGTTAATAATAAGCATGCTATTATTGAGTAAATATTTTTCATAATTTTTTACTTTTTAATGATTTTTAATGTTTTAACTTCTTTGTTGCCTTGGGTTACTTTCAGAAAATACGTTGCAGACGCAAGATTGCTCATAACAATGTCTGTTTGGTTGCTGTTAATTTTTTTTGTTTCTAAAAGTCTGCCGCGTATGTCGTACAGTTGATAGGATAAGTTTGATAATTCAAAGTTATCTACACTCAATGTAAGATAATCGGTAGTTGGGTTTGGGTAAGCCTTTAGCGAAACTTCTATACTGGCATCTTCAATACCAAGTGTAAAAATTTCGTAAGCGTACTGTACACCTTGTGCCACCGAGCCTGCTGTGGCTCCTGTATTGGTAGTGTAAAATACTTGTCCTACACTGTAAGAAATGGTTCCTCCGCTACCCGAAGCATTACCGCCTGTGGCAGTGGTTGCTTGTTGTGCTTGTGCTGTTAGTAGCCCAAAGCCTAACAAGAATAATACAACTATTTTTATTTTTTTGGTGTTCATGTTACTTATGCTAATGATAGGGTCTAAAAATTCATTTTTAGAGATTTCAATAAAAGTTGGGTTCGATTTTTTCATCGCTTCTTTCTCCGAACTAATTTTATTGATAATAAGTGTCATTTTATCGTACACTAAATTGTCTTTAATTATATAGTCATAGGCGTCACACTCAAGTGCATCAACAGCTATTTTAATATTTTGCTGACCCGAAACCATTATCACATAAATGCTAGGATTGTAGCGTTTTATTTTTTTTAAAACTTCCAATCCTGTTATTCCATCCATGTTGTGATCCAAGAAAATAATGTCTGGATTTTGATTTAGATTATTTAGGCAATCATTCCCATTACTGAAACATGTAATATTGCTGTAGTTTAGGTTTAATAAATATTGTTCGTGCATATTTGCACAAAAAATATCGTCGTCTACTATAAAAAATTTGAATGGATTTTGATTTTGCATGTTATCTAATTATCTTGATAACAAGTAAGCCAAAAGCAAGCCAAAATTTTAAGTAGCTGATTGTAAGGGTTTTAATAAAATACCATGTTTTGTTTTTTTCCATTTTTTGGAAAGGATTCCAACTTAGGAATAAAGCAAAATGATTTTTCTATCCCCGCGTCAGAGCTGACGGGGTATTATTTGAATAAAAAAGAAAACCTTATACGTTTAATTCATTTTTCTGAAGTTGGGAAATTACAAGTTGTAATGTTTTTTTTACCAACTTATAAATAGCTGTAATTTGCCCTTTATTTTGTGTTTCTTTTGCTATTTCTTCTAAAGTTTTCATTTCACTCTGAATAGACAGAACACCCATGTTAT
>JANOOI010000318.1:0-1587 GCA_031421235.1 Bdellovibrio sp. | reverse complement strand
GTGGATAATGAAAGAATCTCGAAGCAGAGTCGTTACCAGAAAATCAGCAAACGATAATACCGCACGTTAGTCAATATTTTTTTTCATGCACAACTTTAAGGTATACTATTTATATGATTCAAATTTCAGGTGGGATAGTCTGGAATAAATTGAAAGGTATAGTTGTCGTAAACCAAAACAACAATTCTTGGTCACTGCCCAAAGGCCATGTAGAGGAGGGTGAGGATAATCTCGCGGCTGCAATTCGTGAAATAAAAGAAGAGTTGGACTTAGATCTCGATGAAAATCAAATCGTCTATATCGGTGAAAATAAACATGATTATGGTTTTAAAAAAATCCACATATTGCTTTACCAATACAATTTAGATCAGCCCGTATTTAAATTAGCTGATCATGATCAGTCAGCATGGATTGATCAAACGAATTATAAAAAATTTGATATTTCAGATGCGGACCAGCCATTTTTAGTGGGTTTATTTAAATAAGTTTAATCTTTAAGAAAATAATTTTTTTCTGCAGCAGTGGGCATTCGACAGCTGTCAGTTTTCCCAAAAACACGGTAACGATTTTTAGCGATAAAATCGTAAATAGTATCGGCGAAGGATGTTGGAACTATTTGTAAAACCATTGATAAAAATTTATAAAAACCTTTTAAATCACTTAGTATTTTTAAAACGGCCTGGGATTTTTTATAAACAGTGCCCGAATTCAGATAAACAACACTATCCAGACCAAGGTCTGAAGCTTGAAGATACTGGGAAGCTGTGTTGGATTGCAGTGTCGACAAATATAAAAAACCAGGCTTAAATTTTTTCATGATCCAGCTGGCAAAACCATTGCAAATAACACAGTCACCATCAAAAAATATTATTCTTTGCATACTCGCCATGATACACTGAAAATAATAAAATGAAATGCTTTGTTTGGCCTTTGTTACATGTAAACTTATTTCCACTAACGACAAAACCTTTAAATGTTTTTGAGCCTCAGTATTTAAAAATGATTCATGATTCTTTAGAATCAAAAACACCCATTGCATTAGCCTACAGACCTGAAAATGGTGACACTTACCGAACTGTGGCTGGATATGGTTTCCCTCAAATTATCGATGCCAGGCCAAATAATACTTTATTAGTGTTTTTTGCTGGGCAGGGTAAAGCCAGGCTTCCAATTGTAAGTCCCACAACGGAAAGTGAATATATCATTACTGATGTTTCACCCATCGATGAAGATTTGGTTTTGGATGATTTACTGAAATCAAAATACATGAAACTGAGCCAGCTTTTAGCTCAGTGGGTACAAAGACATATTCCTGATCCCCAGCAGCGAGAAGTTTTTATCAAAAGTCTTAGTGGACCTCAAGAAATCATCGGTGCTTTTGCAGCTTATTTAATTAAAGATTATGATTTGCAGTATGAAATGATGGAAATATTTTCCCTAAACGATCAGATTAATTATTTATACCGTCTTTTTGAATCGAACGAACTGACGACCTAGTTTGTGACTCAGTTAATGAAGTCACTGCTAAAAACCGACTCCACAACAAATGGGCGATCAGTAAATGCGACAATTTTAAAGCCAGTGGAC
>JANOOI010000317.1:0-3269 GCA_031421235.1 Bdellovibrio sp. | reverse complement strand
AGAAAGCCATAAAACGATTTATAAACACAATATGGCTATTCTAGAAGGAATCGTTTTAGACGATGTAACCGCTGGCGATTATGACTTGATTTGTCTACCCCTTAAAATTGCAAAAGCTGATGCATCCCCAGTCAGAGCTGTGTTACTAAAATAGAGCTATGCAAAAAATATTAAACTATATCGATGGAAAACTTATTCAACCTAGCAGCGGGAAGTTCTTAGATAACTTCAATCCATCACGTGGCGTGGTGTATTCGCAAATCGCAGATTCAAATAAAGAAGATGTTCAGCTTGCGATAGCAGCTGCGAAAAAAGCTTTTCCAGAGTGGTCAAATTTAACAACAGAACAACGATCAAATTATTTACGTTTAATTGCCGAAGGAATTCTTAAAAAATTAAATTTATTTGCTGAAGCTGAAAGTATTGATAACGGAAAACCTGTCACGTTAGCTAAAAATTTAGATATCCCACGAAGCGCAAAGAACTTTGAATTCTTTGCAGAGGCTGTCACACAATTTCACGGTGAAAGTTTTCGCACGAACGCGACTGCTGTGAATTACACAGATTATTCAGCATTGGGTGTTGTGGCCTGTATTTCGCCGTGGAATTTACCTTTGTATTTGCTGACTTGGAAATTAGCACCGGCACTGGCTGCAGGTAACACCGTTGTGGCAAAGCCTTCGGAAATGACTCCGATGACGGCCTATTTGTTATCGGAAGTTTGTATTGAAGTGGGTCTTCCAGCTGGTGTGTTAAATATTATTCATGGCGCCGGACCTAATGTTGGCGCACCACTCGTTGAACACAAAGATATTAAAGCGATTACATTTACTGGCAGTACGCAAACCGGTCGTAGTATAGCTAATTCTGTTTCAGGGCAGTTTAAAAAGATGGCTTTAGAAATGGGTGGAAAAAACCCAAATATTATTTTTGCAGATTGTGATTTTGAAAAAACATTAGAAATGACTTTGAAGTCGACTTTTTCAAATCAAGGACAGATCTGTTTATGTGGATCGCGTATTTTTGTTGAAAAGCCAATTTATGAAAAATTTAAATTAGCCTTAGTTGATAAAACAAAAAAATTAAAACAAGGTGATCCGCTTTTAGCAGATACAGATCAAGGAGCTTTAGTTTCTGAAGCTCATATGAAAAAAGTATTAAGTTATATTCAATTAGCCAAAGACGAAGGCGGGATAATTTTAACTGGTGGTCGTAAAGCAGAACTATCAGCCGAATTAAATAAAGGGTATTTCGTCGAACCAACACTTATTGAAGGTTTAGATTACAAATGCCGCACTAACCAAGAAGAAATTTTTGGCCCAGTGGCAACGATCACACCATTTGAAACTGAAGATGAAGTTTTGAAAATGGCGAATTCAACAAATTATGGCTTGGCCTGTTCAATTTGGACAAGTGATTTGAATCGCGCCAATCGTATGGCGAAAAAAATGGAATCAGGAATAGTTTGGATCAACACATGGATGCTTCGTGATTTAAGAACTCCGTTCGGTGGAGTCAAAGAATCAGGCTACGGCCGTGAAGGCGGAATGGAAGCCTTAAAGTTTTTTAGTGAAGTTAAAAATATTTGTATTCAATATAACGAATAGTAGCTGTTAATAAAAGTGAATAAGGGAACGAACATGACAAACGAAATTAATTCATCACGAGCCCCAGAACCTGTTGGTGCTTACCCTCATGCTAGAAAAGTTGGAAATTTATTATTTTTATCGGGCGTTGGTCCGCGTGAACGCGGAACTAAAAAAATTCCTGGCGTTGAACTGAACACCGATGGAACGATTCAGTCCTATGATATTGCAACCCAATGCCACAGTGTTTTTAAAAATGTGCGCTCTATTTTAGAAGATTCAGGTGCTAGCTGGAATGATTTGGTTGATGTGACAGTGTATTTAACAAATATGAAAAATGATTTTCCAATTTATAATAAATTGTGGGCTGAATATTTTAGCGAAAATCCGCCGTGCCGAACAACTTTAGAAATTAATTGCTTACCTACACCGATTGCTATTGAACTTAAATGCATTGCAGTTTTTAAAGAAACTAGAAACGATAATAAATAAGCTAAAAAAATAAAGGCAAAAAATGTTTGGATTATATGAAGCTTTTAATTTTAAAAAATGGATCGAAGAAAATCGACATTTATTAAAACCCCCGGTCGGCAACAAATGTATTTGGCCAGAACGTGATTTTATTGTGATGGCTGTTGGTGGACCAAACGAACGAACTGATTTTCATGTCAACACAGGCGAAGAATTTTTTTATCAAATTGAAGGCGACATGATTTTAAAAATCATCGATCCTGAAGGCCATATTAAAGATATTAATATTCGTGAAGGTGATATTTATTTATTACCAGCCAATACGCCGCATTCCCCACAGCGGGCCATCAATACAGTTGGTCTTGTGATCGAGAAAAAACGTCCTGAAGGGCTAAAAGATGGTCTTCAGTGGTATTGTGAAAAATGTCATAATAAATTATATGAAGAATTTTTTATTTTAAAAAATATTGAAACTCAGTTTCCTGAAGTTTTTGATAAGTATTATAATAGTGAACACACAAAATGTAAAAAATGTGGAACACAAAACGGTCGAAAGTGGAATCATGCTTAAAATTGATATTCACACACATATTTTACCCCCTGAAATCCCACAGTTTAAAAAACAGTTTGGGTACGGTGGTTTTATTGAACTTAAAAAAAATCCAGGATGCAGTCACTGTGATATGGTGGATGATAGCGGAAAATTTTTTAGACGCGTTGAAGAAAACAGTTTTAATCCTGATGCCAGAATCCGTGATTACGATCCGTTTCAAACTCAGGTTCAAGTTTTGTCAACTGTGCCTGTGATGTTTTCATATTGGGCGAAGCCCCAAGATGGTTTAGTCGTATCTCAGTTTCTAAATGATCATATTGCTGGTGTTGTACAAAAAAATCCTAAACGCTTTGTGGGTTTAGGCACTTTGCCAATGCAGGCGCCTGAATTAGCAGTTAAAGAAATTGAACGGGGCATGAAAGATTTAGGTTTAAAGGGATTTCAAATCGGATCTCATGTTAATGATATGAATTTATCCGATGAAAAATTATTCCCTGTTTATGAGGCATTAGAAAAAAATAATGCCTGTTTGTTTGTGCATCCATGGGATATGATGGGCCAAGAAAAAATGCAAAAGTATTGGCTACCGTGGCTTGTGGGGATGCCCGCTGAATCAAGTTTAGCTATCTGTTCAATGATTTTTGGCGGAGTATTTGAAA
>JANOOI010000316.1:0-9641 GCA_031421235.1 Bdellovibrio sp. | reverse complement strand
GCGGATCACAGGCCTGCAGATTGCCTGTGCCACTTATGAATGTTTTAAATGGTGGAGCGCATGCGAACAATGGTTTAGATATTCAAGAATTTATGATCGTGCCAACAGTGAATAATTCATTTGCCGAAAGTTTACGAGCAGGTGCAGAAATATTTCACACACTTAAAAAAATTCTTCACAAAAAAAACCTCTCAACAGCGGTTGGTGATGAAGGTGGATTTGCTCCAGTTTTAAAATCTAACGAAGAAGCCCTTGAGCTGTTAATGGAAGCCATTTTAGAAGCTGGCTATGAAGCAGGACAAAATGTATTCTTGGCATTAGACGTCGCTGCGACTGAACTTTATAAAGATAATACTTACACTTGGGAAAAACAAAAAATCTCAGGATCAGAATTACAATCGGTTTACCGAAAATGGACTGAAAAATATCCATTAGTCAGTATTGAAGACGGGTTTTCAGAAGACGACTGGGATTCTTGGGTCAGCGCTACGGCAAATATGGGTCACAACGTGCAATTAGTGGGTGATGATTTATTTGTAACTAATCCCAAACGTTTACGCATGGGCTTAGAGAAAAAAGCAGCTAATGCTTTACTAGTTAAAGTAAACCAAATCGGAACATTAACAGAAACGTTCGATGCTGTTAACTTGGCGCAAAGAAACAAAATGAAAACTGTGATGTCGCACCGAAGTGGTGAGACTGAAGATGTCACAATTGCAGATCTTGCAGTGGCACTGGGATGTCATCAAATTAAAACGGGATCTTTATGCCGCAGCGAACGCACAGCTAAATACAACCAATTACTTCGCATTGAAGAAGATCTTGGTGGCATGGGTGTTTACTGGGATAAAGCTGGCTTTAGATAGTTCATATGACTGTCGCTAATTTTCCTGAAATTAAAGAAGGTCAATCGATCGAGCTTTTAAAAGAGCTTCATATTCTGACCCGTGATGGAAAAATGAATCAAGACAGCCGTAGAAAACTGAAGCAGATTTATCATTTGTTTCAGTTTATTGAACCTTTACTAAAAGATTCAGTAGAAAAATCAGACGCTATAAATTTAGTCGATCATGGTGCAGGAAAATCTTATTTAGGTTTCATAATCTATGATTTATTTTTTAAAACTTTGAAAATAAAAAAACATATTTATGGAATTGAAACCCGCCCAGAACTTGTCACTAAATCAACAGACCTAGCAAAAAAATTAAACTTTACAGAAATGTCTTTTTTAAATGTATCTGTCGCAGAATCAATTGATTCAAAAAAAATTCCTGAATCCATAGACATTGTTACAGCCTTACACGCTTGTGACACGGCAACAGATGATGCGATAGAATTTGCTTTAGCTAAAAAAGCTAAACACGTTGTGTTGATTCCGTGTTGTCAGGCCGAAGTGGCCAGTCATCTTCGTAAAAATAAATCACAATTGTTAGCTAATCCATTATCAGAACTATTCAGACATCCTATTCACACACGTGAATTTGGCAGTCATTTAACAAACGTACTAAGAACTTTAAAGTTAATGGCATCAGGCTATGATGTGACAGTGACAGAACTTATTGGTTTTGAGCATTCAATGAAGAATGAATTAATCATTGCAACAAAACATAATTCGAAAGATAAAAATCATGTCGTGCGATCTTCGCATGAACGATTACAGCAATTGATCGAAGAATTTAAGCTCACAGATTTAAATTCTAGGTTTTCTATTTAAGCCAACAGCCAAGACGCGCGCCTAATCCAGATTGACAGTGCCAGTTTTTTTCACCAGCAGACCATAAATTTTCTGAAGTATCACAATAAGCCCCAGCAGCAATAGTTTCTGTGCGGCATTGTAGTGACGGGTAGAAATCAAAATATCTGGTTTCTTTTTTTGAAAAATCAGGCTGAGTATAAAAAGTATCGTTCGGCATAATCGCTTTTGTTTTAAGTAGACTATGACGAAGCGCTGAAAAAAAATCAAATCCTGACATCGCTATACGCTCACAGAGCTCACGTTCTTGAGCATCTTTGTAGACTGATAAACAATTCATACTAACCATGGGGTCAACCATTTGAATAGTCCTAGAGGGGTAATCCCGAAATAATTTTTTTAGACAAACAGCACCTGCAAAATAATCACTTTCAGCTTCTGGGGAAATGGGTTGACTGATTTGATCAGCTGCTGGCGTTTCACCAAAGATATGACCTAGTTCATGACAAAGAATTTTAGAGTAAGCGTCTTCAGGTAAATTTGGGTAAGCCGTATTAAATTCTGATCCGAAGATAATATTAATCACGTTATCTTCAACCATGACTCCGCCGGTATAAAGGGTGTTTTCATAATCTGTACTGATTTTGATACGGCTGAAACCAGCATTTATTGCGTAAGGCGTAAAAATTTGGATTAATGTCTTTTCCATTTCGGTGTAATGAGTTTTTTCACGAATTGTTTTTTCCGCAGAATAAGTAAGCTGAGAAAATAAAGTCAGTGTCGAAAGTAAAATAAGAGCTGTGTTTTTCATTGCCTATTTATAGCAGATTTTGGATTTTTTGGATTGGAAACCAACCGACATGTAGGCATTACAGAACTGTCAATAAACTAGACTATAAAGAGCTTTTCAAATTGATTTTCTGAGTACAAAATAGGGGTATGGATCAGATTAGAAAGAGCGCTCATGTAATCGAAAGAGGGTTGAATCAACCCCAAAAAGTTTTTTTTGTGGCATTGATCGTTTTGCTATCGACTTTGCTATTGAATGGAACGATTTGGAAACTGTGGGGGCTTTACAGAGATCAGGATAAAATCGCCCTTCAGATGGTTCAGACTAGGGTCTCAATGGGGCTTGTGGCTTTACAGATTAAGCAGGCTAAAGATCCAGAATACATCGAACGCCAAGCGCGGGATAAAATGGATTTAATCGCAGATCATGATTTAATTTTCGTTTTTCCGGAATAGTTTCAGTACCTTAGTCATATTTTAATTTAAATGGTCATAATTCCCTGCGCTAGGACTTGATCTTACTTAGAGCAAAAGCTCTAATATCCTTCTATGAAATTAGAACACATGTCACTTATATTAGGCCTTACTAAATCAGAACTTAAAAAGCGTTTAGATATGGGCCTTTTAGACCCACAAATTTTAAACCGTCAGATTAACGAATATTCAAATGAAATTAAATTAGATGCACTTTGCGATTCATGGATGAGCCATAAAAAGTTTGATCAAGTTGATCAAGTGGATAAATTTGGGTTATCTTTACCGAATGAAAAAGATCTATCTAGTTGATGTCAGTTCGATGTTTTTTCGGGCCTTCTACGCCATTCGCCCACTAACATCCTCAAAAGGTGTACCAGTCAACGCAGTCTACGGTTTTATATCGATGATTATAAAACTGATTCGCGAAAAAAATCCTGAATATGTTTTATTTTGTTACGACCGCAAAGAGCCTTCATTTCGGAAAGATTTGTACGTCGACTACAAAGCCAATCGCACTGTAATGCCAGATGATTTACAAGTTCAAATGCCTTACTTAAAAAAAGTGGCAGAACTTTTTGGAATAGCTGATATCGAAGCCGATGGTTATGAAGCTGATGATTTGATTGGTACCGTGACGAAAATGGCCGAAAAAGAAAATTTTCAAGTTTACATTGTCAGCGGTGATAAAGACTTTAGCCAACTGGTTAATGACAATGTTTTTATCTACGATACAATGAAAGAATTTATTTACACCAAAGACGCAATTAAAGAAAAGCACGGAGTTCATCCAGAACAGTTTATCGATTTTTTAGCGATAACAGGGGACACATCAGATCATATTCCGGGAATTGCAGGAATTGGCCCCAAAGGGGCGCAGAAAATCATTGAAGAGTTTCAAAATTTAGAAAATTTATATTTACAGATTGATAAAGGTAACACGGGATCATTAACTGTTAAAAATTTAGAAAAAATCAACCAAGCTAGAGAGCTTGCTATATTATCTAAAAAACTTGTGACCATAGTTTGCGATATTCCTATACAGCAAAAGCTAGAAGATTTTCGCATTAAAGATTTCAAAACTGATGAGCTACGCGAATTTTTACAAGATTTAAATTTTAAAAGTTTTGAAAAAACTTTATTGGGTGAAGGTCAGCAGCATATTGGTGGTGTTGTCAGCGCCACTAAAGCATTGACAAAAAATACTGTCGTAGCCATTCAAGAAGCACCAAAAGAAAGCGTTTCACCCGACAAAAGAAACCTCATATTTACGCCGTGGATAAAAGAAATTATTCAAAGCCGTTTAAAAAATGAAAAGTTTTTTATGTTTTTAAATGACAGCCAAATTTTTGTTATCTTTGAAAATCAACATTATAGTTTTGGTCATTTATCTGATGCGTTGTTTGATTATAAAAACATAAAGTGGTCAGGGTTTGATATTAAAAAAATCTGGTCAGAAGTGGGCTTATCTTATGAGGATGCCGTATCTGCTGAAATTGATTGGGACTTGATGCTAGGAAGTTACACGCTAAAAGCAAGTGACACATCGGATTTAAAAGAACTAATTCAGAAAAATCTAAGTCTTGAATTAGCAGATGATTTAGCAGTAAATAATTACAAAGCGTTCGTTGAAATCGTTGATCAACTTAACAGATCGATTTATCAAGAGATCATTGATAAAAACACAAAAGTTATTTACGAAAAAATTGAAAAACCCATGATTCCGATTCTGTATGCTATGGAAAAATCAGGCATCCAGCTTGATGTGGGACATCTTAAAAAGTTTTCAGATGAATTAGAAATTCAAATTAAAAAATTAGAAACTGAGATACACTTATTAGCAGGGGATAAATTTAATATTGCTTCACCTAAACAATTAGGCGTTATTTTATTTGAAAAATTAGGTTTAGAAGCCATTAAAAAAACTAAAACGGGTTATTCAACTGATAATGAGGTTTTAGAAAAACTAAATCATCCAATCGCACAACATTTGATGGATTTTCGAGAACTAACAAAATTAAAATCGACCTATGTTGATGCATTACCTGAACTTGTTGATCAAACCGGAAGATTACACACTCATTTTAATCAGGCTTTAACGGCAACAGGCAGGCTTTCAAGCACGAACCCAAATTTACAAAATATTCCGATTAAAACAGAAAAAGGCCAGCGAGTCAGGCAAGCCTTTATCACTTCAGCTGATAAAAAATTACTTTCACTGGATTATTCACAAATTGAATTGCGAGTATTAGCACATATTTCTAATGATAAAGCTTTAACAAGTGCTTTTAAAGACGACTTGGATATTCATACAGCGACGGCTTCAGAAGTTTTTTCTGTGGGATTAAAAGATGTTACAAAAGAACAGCGCCGCATTGCTAAAGCTGTCAATTTTGGAATTGCCTACGGCCAAGGGGCTTACGGTTTGGCTGAAACGCTTGGAATTTCAAGAACTGAATCAAAAGATATTATTGATAGATATTTTAAAAAATTTAGTGGAATAAAAGATTATATTTCTTCGACAATTGAATTGGCCCACGAAAGAAAGTTTGTGGAAACTTTATTTGGTCGTAGACGTTATTTATCCGAACTTGAGTCAACAAATGCTATGGTCAAAAAATTCGGCGAGCGTGCTGCTATTAATGCCCCGATTCAGGGGACGGCCAGTGATTTAATGAAAATGGCGATGATTGATGTGAACCGTTACATGCAAAATGAAAAAATAAACCGAAGTGAATTAAATTTACTGTTACAAGTTCATGATGAGTTAGTTTTTGAAGGTTTGCCAAATCAGCTGGAAATTCATTCTGTGGCTATTAAAAATATCATGGAAAATGTCGTCAGACTAAAGGTCCCGCTTAAAGTGAATTCCGCTATTGGAAAAAACTGGGATCAAGCGCATTAGATAGATTCAGTCTCGTTAAAAGACATTAATGCGCAAATAGCTCTATGACCTTAGTCTGTGACAATACACTACTTGTCTAGATTAAAAAATAAGGTAAAATTTAATGATAGGATTAGTCAGTTCGAAATATTCGAAATAAGGAAATTTTTTATGAACCCATATCTGTTCTTCATTTTATTTTCATTTTTAACAGTTTTTGCACAAGCACAAAAAAGCGATTTAAAAATATATGTGACACTGAATCCGGCTGGGGACTTCATAGCAAAAACATCTGCAGTAAAAGGTGTAGCTGTTGAAAAAGCTGATGGTTCTTTTGTGGCTGAAAATATCGTAGTGGATCTAAACAGTCTAGAAACTTGGGTTTCATTACGTGATCAACATATGAAAGAAAAATATTTGGACACAAAAACATATCCTAAAGCCACACTTAAAAAAGCCATTGGTAAAGATGGTAAAGGTGTTGGTTTATTAAATATAAAAGGTAAGGATATAAATATTAAAGGTGATTATAAAAAAGACGGCAAATTTTTAATCGCTGAATTCATACTAACTTTAACTGAAGTTGGCATTGCTGATGTAAATTATAAAGGTGTCGGCATTGAGGAAGAAATAAAAATCGAAATTACAATGCCCGTTGTTGCTGAAAGTTCCACAAAATCTAAGGCAGGCGGTATATAATGAATAAAATTTCTATTTTTACTATTGTAATGGTTTTATCTTATTCATGCAGTGGGCCTGTGCAAAACAGCAATACAAGCGACAGTGATCAATACGGAAATTCTCAGGATGTGGGAACGCTTGAATTTACACCGGCTAGGAAGATAATTAGAGAACAGTGTGCTTTTTGTCATACTCATGTTGCCTGGAATGGATATCAGCAGGCTGATTTTATTGCAGCAGGTTTGGTGGTTGCAGATAACCCTGCGGCTTCATCAATATACTATAGAAATTCTGGTGCGGTATCAGGCCCAGGTCCAAGAACAATGCCCGCCGGGGGCTATCCAGCAATGAGTGCTGGTGATCTGAGTATTCTGATCACTTGGATTAATAGTCTTTAATTAAAAAATTCGATTTAAACCGATTGAATAAGTTAAAGTTTTACTGCCTTGGGTTGTACCAATAGTTTGTACTAATCTTGTGTCATCAAAAATATCAAAATCCATATTTAATAAAGCGCTGTAACCAATGCCACTTCCGATATTTTTAATCGTATTTTGGTGAATACCAAGTAGTGGTCCGAAAGAGAAAGTTTTTGAAACACGATAATTTAATTTAATACCTGAGGAAATAGTTTGTGTGTAGTTTCTGGGACTTCCGAAAGAATCGAGTTTGTGAAGATCCACAGTTCCGTAATGAGCCTGTACGTCAAAGCCGTAACGCCATCTTTTTGTAATCAGATCTTCGTAGCCTAGGCTTAAGCTAATAGTTGAAAAAGTACCCAAGCGTTCTTCGGCGACGACTCGGTTTGTGTTAGGATTAATATATGAAATAGGTAATGGTTCTTGCCAAGAATTATTATGCAGACCAAGTGTTAAACCAGCTTTGACTAGTAAAGGTGAAGCAAAAAATAATATAAAAATGATTTGTTTTACCATGATAAGTGTACCTGTGCTAAACCGCTCCATGTATCTGGGCTGGTGTTTTTATCAGCTGTTGTTCTATCATTAATAACTTCAAATCTGAATTCGGTCCGTGACCACGGAAAAAACAAAATTCCTGTGCCTAAACGATTTCGTGTAGTTCCTGTAGAAGTTAATGTGTCTTTATACGTCTGGTATGTCGTTAAGAAATTATAGCCTTGGCTAAGACCAATCAGGCCTTGGATGTATGTGTAAAAACCAGTTCTATTTAATGCTGTGGTTTGTAGTGCAACATCATTTCGTGTGCCGAATTCCGCCATAACTGACTTCCCTTTGGCGAAACTAATTCTTGAATGAACTGCATTACGTTCCCATTTTAAATATTCGTTTTGGCTTCTTAATAATGAAACACCTAAGCTTAATCCATCTGAAATAAAATATTCTGTCATTGCTGTAAAGCCTTTTTGTCGAAGTTCAGTGTCTTGATCTAGATTTCCTAAAAAATACTGTGCAGCGATTTCAAAATTTTTAGGTGCATAATGCAGCATAACGGCATGTGTTTGATCGTTTTGGCTTAGTCCAAAACCGTTGATGCTTTTATTAAAAGCTGTGTGATCTGGATGTCTGATTCCGAAAACTTTGTCCATTAAACCCGTGTAAACCCAGAAATTTTTAATAACTTTGGCGCGAAAGTAAATTTCTTTAGAAATCCAGTTGGCTGGTGCTTCTTTGCCAGCGACTGGTTTGTAAGAACTTGGTGTGGGAACATAGCCATAGCTACCGACAAACACATAGTCATTTTTTTCATCGATCGCTACTGCTAAGTTTACATCAGCTTGCATTTGAATAAATCGATCAACTGATTGTTTTGAACCCAGATTACTTTTTAAAAATAATCCACGGTATTTAAAACCTGGCCTAAACCAGTATGGAAGTTCTGTTGAGCCTAAAAAACCAGAACTAGCAGATAATTCTTCTTCGCTAGTTTTTTTGCTAATAAAAGTTTTAGCAGTAATTTCAGTCGCAAATAAAGCCCGACCGTAGTCAGTTAGTGGCCCGCCACCCACACCGTTGTAATGACAAACTGTACAGGACTTATAGCCATAAGAAACGAAATCAGGATAAGCAAAAGCCGAAGTCTTGATAAGTCCCGAAATAAAAAAAACAACTAATATTTTAAAGCATGATATCATTAGTGAAATCTTCTGGAATTTAGCCTTCCGTGGCAAGCTAAATCGACGTTTATGTGGCAAGTTATAAGACAGTTCTTGGCAGAAACTTCAGTTTTTTTTAGACTTTTGGCCAACTTTATTAAGAATGCTTGCCAGATAATAAAATAAAGTAAAAATTATTTACAAGGAGTTTTTATGAACAAATTTTTATCTTTTTCTACAGTTATGGTTTTAACATCAATTTTTTTAACTAGTTTTGCACAGGCTCAAAAAAGTGATCTGAAAATATTTGTGACGCTAACACCAGCTGGTGATTTCGTTGCTAAAACAACTGCGATCAAAGGTAAAGCTGTTGAAAAAGCTGATGGCTCATTTACTGCAGAAAATATTGAAATTGATCTAAATAGTTTAAAAACAGGGATTTCAATGCGTGATGATCATATGAAAGAAAAATATTTAGATACAAAAACTTATCCTAAAGCTATTTTGAAAAAAGCTGTTGGTAAAGGTGGCAAAGGTGTTGGTGTTTTAACTATTAAAGGTAAAGATATTAATGTAAAAGGTGAATACAAAAAAGAAGGTAACCTTTTAATTTCCAAATTTAATTTGAAGTTAGCTGATACTGGTATTACCGATGTGAGTTACAAAGGTGTTGGTGTAGATGAAGAACTTAAAATTGAAATTGCACTACCCGTTGTTGCTGAAGGACCGGCAGCAGCAGCGCCTAAACCTAAAACAGCAAAAAAATAGTGAATATAGTTTTTATTATAAGCTAGCCTTTTCAGTATGAAAAAGCCTCATTATAAACCAATTGTATTAGTCACAGGAGCTAGCACTGGAGTTGGCCGCTCTTTAGCAGAGCTCTTTTATAAACTTCCCCAATTTCGGACTGTAGTTACGGCTCGAAGTCGATCTTTAGGCAGCCTACAAGGTCGTTTTGCAGAAAATGATCATTTCAAAATTGTCGAACTTGATGTTGTTGACGAAGAATCTCGCTTTAACTGTATAGAGCGCATTCGAAACGTCTG
>JANOOI010000315.1:0-2648 GCA_031421235.1 Bdellovibrio sp. | reverse complement strand
CAAATGGTCACTGACGTGTCTGAATCGTTCGGGGCTAAATATATTTCAAGATCAAAGTTCTTGGACCGAATTATCTAGAACAGATTTAATCCAGTCTGCGTGTACAGTTAAATCTAGAAACACACTTTGACCATAGCAAGCATTCATTTTTTGTGGAGCATTTTTAAATTTCTCAACAGATATTGCGATTCCGACTAATTTAAGTTGGTTATTTTTATCTTGTGTAAAAAGTGGTCCACCAGAATCACCAGAACAAAGACCCGTTTTTTCAATTTGTACAATTCGAATAAGTCCTTCATCTGATGCGGCACTATAATCTACGTAGTCTGCTTTTTTTAATTCGAGTGCTCGAAAATCAGATTGGTTCAAGCTTGTTCTACCGTAGCCTGCGATAATTAAAAGTTCATTCGTTGCAATTGTTTGATCGATTATAAAAGATTGACCATTGTATCCTGAAATGGGTTTTGCTAACTCAAGAATAGCAAGATCAGCATTTAAGCTTTTTTTATATTCTGGATTTGTGTCAACTTTTTTGATTTCATAAATATTATTTTCATCAAGTAAAGATTTTTTAGTATCTTGGCCAGTAATAACACGACTTTTTTCAAATTTTTCAGCGCAATGGGCAGCCGTTAAAATTTTATCTGCCGCGATAACTACACCGGTGCAGTGGGAAAAAAACTGGGGTTCATTGTTAGAAAAGTGAAAGTGTCTTACAATGGCCACAACTGATTTTGCCAGCGGGTCATTGTTTTCTAAAGATTTGCCATTGATAATACTGAATTCAAGTTGATTCGTTTTATAAGCTTCGTGTGTGTAATGTGATTCACCACAGCCTGTGGCGAAAACCAATAACAATAAAATAAAACGAACTGACGTTGATTTCAAAGATATCTCCTAAAAATTATTTTTTCAAATCACAGCTGTAAACGCTAACTTTATTATTTTCTGTTAAATACACAGATAAAGTTCCAGCTTTTCCAGCTATTTGTTGCATCAAAACAAGACTGATTGATTCTGTATAAATTGAATAAGAAGACATAATTTCTGAATGATCCGTAGTTCCAATCATAACGATAGGTTCGTTAAGAAGAGACTTACCAAGTTGTGCTACGATGCCTTTTTCAACTTGAGCTGTATACAACCGCAGATTTTTCTCGTTATCAGCTGTTAAAACAGTGGCCACGGTAGTACCGCTATCAAGCATGATCGTTAAATCAGAATGCTTGGCCGTTGGAAGATCGCAGCGATATTGGATTGTGGCAGCTAAAGCTGAATTAAGACTGATAAAAGTAGTTAGGATAAGGATTAGTTTTTTCATGGGGCCTCACTTTGGTTAATATATTTTAATGAATATAGGGAATCAGCTGCTGCATCGCGAACAAAATCAGTCTTATCATTTTTCATAGTATTAGCGATCATCATGTGTATCGATTGATTGTTTGGTTTAACTTTACCTAATGTTCGAGCAGACTCCCAACGCACCAGATCGGTTTTATCGTTCTGCATAGAGTTAGCAATCATTATAAGAATAGACTGGGTTTTTATTTTTATTTCACCCAAAGACCAAGCGGCTTGTTGGCGAACCCGACTTGATTCGTCATTTTTCATGGTTTCTGCTATCATCATGATGATAGCATCGTTTGTTGGTTTAACCTTACCTAAGGCTGTTGCAGCATGTTGACGGACAAGTACATCAGTATCATTTTTCATAGTTTCCGCAATCACCAAGTGAATACTGTCGTTCTCTGGTTGAACGCATTCTAAAAGAAGATAAAATAATTGATTTTCTTTATTTTCTTGCGAAACAAACTCTGCATCGATGTCGAATTTCAAGTTTAGTGAACATATTTGGTCTGTTTTTTCAATTGTTATTTCCTGACTAAAATCAATAATTTTATTTACAAATTCGTAATATTCACTATTTTTAATTAATGATAAATCTTTCATTAATTTTAAAGTATTGATTTTTATACTCAGATAAACATCACCCTCTAATTTTAGCACTTTGCTAAAATCGGCCTTAATTTTTTCACTTGAAGATATTTGTTGTAACAATAATTTTTCTTCAGCTGAGATATCGTTTTTCTCAACAAGTGTATGAATAAAATCTTTAATATAAGGAATCATTGTCAGTGACCGACCAGACAATAAGACTTCAGTGACATATTTTAATTTGTTATATCTGCTGACATCTTTGTTTTCTAGATAACAGTATGGTCTATCGACGTTTTTTAAGCTGGGGTTAGATACTGTTAGTCCTGCAGTCTGAGCGATTGCCGAATCTTTTAACGCTGAGAAAAGTTTTTTGTTATTGTCAGATTTAATAGTCTGATTATATTTATCAAAATTTTGATATTCTGATTTTGTAGATTGAAGATATTTATTTAATAAAGGTTCGACTGTTTTACCACTTGGTCCGACTGATGAAAAACCGTAAATGCGTGGCGTATTTTGAAACACTTGCGACATCCGTGAAGAAAATGAATTACCTAAGGCGCTATATCTAAAAGCCACGACTTGTTCAGCTTGTTGTCTAGAAAATCCATCATGCATTAAAACTTGCAAATACTGTTCTGGTGATCTGTTGTCTTTTTCTTTACCAGCTAGCGTGTTGCAACCAAATAAGAAGACTTCTTTAGGTTGAT
>JANOOI010000314.1:0-3537 GCA_031421235.1 Bdellovibrio sp. | reverse complement strand
CACCACTTCCAAAACCGCCGCCTCCGCCAGCGCCCCACAAATGCACGGTCATCGCGTTACAGCCGTAGGGAACAGCTAAATTAAAAGTTCCAGACGCACTGTAGGTATAAATAAATGTGTTTGGTGTACATTCTAGTTTTCGCCAAAAAGCAAACGGAATAAAAACTTGCGCATCGACTTGCAACGATACAAAAAATACGACAGCAATTAATAATTTTGCAAAAAAATGAGAATATTTAAAAGTCGTCCTGTTTGACTTAAAATTCATGATTCTTTAATTTTAATTTAATAAAAAATTTAAGCACTGAAATAAGACTAAGAATTCCCAAATCACGACATTTTTTATTGCAGAATTAACTTGTTTTAACAATTGTCATGAAACCTTGTTAATAGAATGATTTATTTATTATTTTTCGTGTGAATTTATTTTTTGGAAGATTTTTTATGATTTATAGCCGAGAAAAAGAAATATAAACGTAGCCATCAGTTCCGCTGTTACAAATTGTAGTGTCTATGCTACCTGCTCCGCCAGTTGCATTAGCCCCTGGCATAGCCGCTGGAGTCACTATTGAATGCGGATTTACTCCAATACCATTTTGAAATGTTGCACCGACACCGTTACAAGCACCACCACCGGCACCGCCTCCCTTTGGAGAACCACCACCAGTATTTGCTGGCGAACCGTTTTGCGAACAAGCCGGACCTGCAGCCCCTGCCTGACCACCACCGCCTTGCCGACCGCCACCACCACCGCCACCGCCAACAATAATAGTTTCAGTCCCACTTACAGTGATTGATGTACTGCCACCCCCGCCACCGCCGTAACCAGATGTACTTCCTGATCCACCGCCACCGCCACCGTAACCGCCGACTCCTCCGCTGGTTCCTCCGTCGGCACCGATGGCACCAAGACCTCCAATACCAACACCGGCACCTGCAGTGCCGCTAGCAGCGGGAATTGCACTTCCGCCAGTGTAAGCTCCGATACCGCCTGTACCAGGACTGGCACAAAAAGTAGAACCACCGCTACCGCGCTGACCGACTTTGACAACAATAGTCTTAAGTTGTGTAACAGTTATTGTCGAACTCGTGGCGTAACCTCCAGCTCCGCCACTTTGCCCCAAGGCACCACCAGATCCGAAACCGCCACCGCCGCCGGCTCCCCACATATGAACAGTCATGCTGTTGCAGCGGTAAGGAACATTTAGGTTGTATGTTCCTGATACAGCAAATGTATAAATATATTTGTTCGGAACACATTCAAGATTTTGCCAGTAAGAAAAAGGAATAAAAATCTGAGCAAAGGACTTTTGCGCAGCCAGAGACGCAAGAACGAAAAAGAGTATTCTAAAAACGTGCAGTTTAAATAATGTAAACACACTTTAAATTATAACACAGTTAGCTTGTGAAAATAGACTTTGGGTTAAAAATGTAAAATAACAGACCTGAAACTGGACCAAAATAAGACAAGGCCTTTATATTTTGTTTGATTTTTAGATATATTTTTGAATTTTAAACAAAATTAAATTCATGATTTCAGCAACGCCGACACCAATGCTTACAAAAAAAATAACACCGGCGATGGCTACTAAATAACTTAAACCAATCAGTAGACCATCTTCTTCAAGGCTACCGACTGCATTCATAATTAAAAAATAAGCTGGTACCGAATTTGTAAATGGTATTGGTAGCGGCAGCGCCAATAAAAAAGCAAATAACATGATTAACAAACCATTAAATACTTTTGCTGGCAGTGATGTGGATAAAAAAATAAATCGGGGCTTAATTAATTTTTCAGTGCGATTTAAAACTTTGATCAATGTTGATGTACAGCTTTGTAATAAATTTTTATTAATGATTTTTTCATGAAAGCGTATTGGCACCCAAGGTTTGATTTGAAAAATCATTAATAAACCACTTAAGAAAATAATTGCACCTAATATTGAAGATAAGCCAAACAATGGCAATGGCTGCACAAAAGGTAAACTTAAGAATAAAATAATTAATGGATGGCTGCGGTTTTGAAAAAGGTCGACTAGCTGTTTTAAAGTTAACCCGTTAGGTTCTGATTTTTTTTCGATGTTTAAAATAATTTCTTTAAGTGTAAATACGGAATTCACTTTGACAGAATTCACGTTTTTTTTCCTGCAACACCACTGGCCATAATAATTGTGGCTTCGCCTTTAACACAGAAATCGCCGTTACTTTTCACTGCGGTTGTATTAACAACAGCAAGACCACGGCCCTGGTGTACTTTAGTGATTTCAATATTAAAAGTAATATCTTCATCGATATAAACTGGATTGTAAAATTTTAAGGTTTGTCCTCGGTAAATCCCACCATTCCCAATCGTTTCAATCAAAACGCGTGAAACAATGGCCCCTAAAATCATACCGTGTGCGATTCTTTTTTTAAAAATAGTCGTAGCCGCGTACTCTTCATCTAAATGAATTGGATTAAAATCACCAGACAGTTCAGCAAATTGCCGAACCATTTTGTCTGTGACCTTGACGACGACCGAAGCTTTATAGCCAACGACTATTTTGTTTAAATCAATTGATACATCAACCATTATTACCCCTAGAGCTTTTACACTATAGGATGTTAGCAGCTAATTCGGCAAGTTCAGATCTCTCACCTTTAGTTAATGTGACATGCGCCGCTATAGTCTGACCTTTGAATCTTTCTACAGCATGGGTCAGGCCTGAATTTGCTGAATCCACGTAAGGATTATCGATTTGGTAAACATCGCCTGTCAAAATAACCTTAGTGCCGCGACCAGCGCGTGTGATAATTGTTTTAATTTCATGCGGAGTTAAATTTTGTGCTTCATCCACAATCAGATACTGCTTCGGAATACTTCGTCCACGAATATATGTTAATGGCTCAATATTTAGCATACCTTGATTAATTAATTCTTGAGCACGACCTGCTGCTTTTTTATCAGCTCCCATTAAAAATTCAACATTATCAAAAATCGGCTGCATCCAAGGATTTAATTTTTGTTCGATATCACCTGGCAAGTAACCAATATCACGACCCATAGGAAAAATCGGACGAGACACTAGTAATCTCTGAAAACGACCTTCATCTAAAGTTTTAAATAATCCTGCAGCAATCGCCAATAACGTTTTACCCGTTCCAGCTTTTCCAACTAACGAAACCATCATTATTTCATCATTTAAAAGCGCATCTAAAGCAAAACTTTGCTCAACGTTTCTGGCGTGAATTCCCCAAATACTGTCTGGCGGGTTTAGTAATGGTACAATCGCTTTTTCAATTCCTGAATAGCGGCCGATGGCTGAATGATTTTCGTTTGAAGCATCTTTTAAAATAACGTATTGGTTGATATATAATTTATGATCAACGACTAATTTTTTCTCGCGGTAGAAAGTATCAATGGCTGCCGGAGTTACATTAACTTCCAAATAACCCTCGTACATGTCACCTTGGGTTGTGTCTGAGTTATCATAATCACAACCAAAAATTCCGTAAACATCGGCTTTAATTCTTAAATTAATATCTTTTGAAATAAGT
>JANOOI010000313.1:0-3179 GCA_031421235.1 Bdellovibrio sp. | reverse complement strand
TAATGATTTCTTTACCATTGATATCAATCAAACCGTCGTTCTTAAATTCAGTTAAATGACGTGACAACGATTCGTTAATTGTACTGGCTAACTGGGCAAATTCATTTCTTGTTAGTTTTAAATTAATTGAAATTCCAGTCGGTGTTTCAATACCGAAGCGGTCTGCAATCAACACCAGTTGATAAGCTATACGTTCTTGCACTGAAGCCAAATAATGAAGCTGACTAATTTTTTCATAGCTTTCAATATCAACAATCGCCTGCTCTAACACTGTTCTAACCAGTGGATGTGCTGCTGCGATAACACTTAAAACTGATTCTTTAGAATACAACCATACAACTGTGTCTTTGACAGCTTCGGCGTATGCACGAGCATCAATCTGTCTGACAACGGATTTGTATCCGAAAACTTCCCCCGGAGAAATTAATTTAGTCACATATTCTGGCGATGTTGTACGGCCTCGTGAATTTTCACGGCTTACAAACAATTTTACACAACCTGACTTTAAAACATAAATTCCCTTGGGTGTTTGGCCTTTTTCAAAGACTAAATCACCTTCTTCAAATTTTAAAATTTCATAAGGTATTTCTGAAAGATTAACCAATGGCTGGAGCGCTGAAGGCAAAAGATCTGAATCAAAACCTGATTGACCCGTGCCTCCACTAAAACCATTAAGACCTGCCATAAGACGAACTGACTGCTGACTTGAAAATGACATATATTCCTCCGCCCTTTTAAGTGTGTATAGCTAACGTACAGCTAACGTACAGCTAAGAAGTGTCAGACTAAATTAGTTTAAGACTTCTTGAACTAATTTAATATTAACTGAAGTTTGACAAATTTCCATTAGAATTTAGGTGATGATCGATTAATTCTATTAGACTATAGCAAAATGACAAAAACACAGTTCAAATCCACCACATTAGCAGTGACATTAATTATAATTCTTTTTGTGCCTCAGAAAGGTCTAGCTTGGGGTGGCCGCGGCCATGACTCAATTTGCCAAGCTGCCATTCATCTGGTGAAAAATCAGAATTTGAAAGACTATCTCAGTAACAAACCCCAAATTATGGGTCACCTTTGCAATGTTCCCGATACCTATTGGCGTAGCCTTCCACGGGATCTTACCCAACACGGTGATCCGACCCACTATATAAATCCGGAAGCTTTGGGTTTAACGGTCAAAGATATTCCGACAGACTTAAAAAAACTTATCTATAAATACACAGGAACACAAACTGATAAAGAAATTAAAAAAGAAACTGAGACAGCGCTGCCGCAGAAAAAAATAGTTTCAGTGCCGCTAGACATGGGCACTAACTGGTGGCGGGCCGATCAGTTTTATCGCTCAGCTATCGAGAGCGGTAAAAAATTAAAAGATTCACCAGCACCTACAAATAAATCAGAACAACAAAACGAAAAATTACCTTACAATAAAGCCGCTTTTGAAATGCTGATTGCGATGGGGGTCATGGGGCATTTCGTTGGCGATAACTCACAGCCTTTGCATATTTCATCTGATTACGACGGCTACGCTGCGAACAGCGGCGGTATTCACGCGTACTACGAAGATGCGTGCGTTGCTGAATTTGGACCGAATCTACAAGCCCTTATCGTTAAAAAAGCTCAGCAACTAAAAAGTTTAAAATTTATCACTGCGACGACCACTGTTGAAAAAATGAAAGCTCTTGGTGAACTTTCATTATCAGAAGCTAAAGATATTTTTAAATTAGATCCGATCATTTCACCATCGACTTTAAAACTAGAAAAAGGCATGAGCCTTCGCACTGAAGCTAAACGCCAACCCCCAAGCGTAGGACAAAAGCGATTTGAAAAATTAATTGTTGTCCAAATGGCCAGGTCTTCATTATTGCTTGCAAAATTATGGGACGAAATCTATGAAAAATCGGGATCACCAGAACTAAAAGCTTACAAAAGTTACGCCTATCCTTTTAAACCAGATTTTGTAATGCCTGACTATTATGATGTCACTGTAGAAGGACAAAAAAAGAAATAATTTAAATAACTAAACACCACACAAGGAGAATTTATATGCCCGCACACACAATAAAACCACTAGTCACTGCTACCGCGACCTCAACAGGGGGACGAAACGGCCACAGTGAAACAACTGATCATTCAGTCAATGTGAACCTTTCAGTTCGTAAAGAAATGGGTGGACCCGGGCTTCCAAATACGACAACCCCTGAACATTTGTTTGCAGCAGGATACGCAGCTTGCTTCGGCGGAGCTATGGACTTCGTAGCTACACAAACTAAGAAAAATGTTTCTGATGCTGTAGTCACTTGTGAAACTTCAGTTGGACCACGCGAAGGCGGAGGCTTTGGTATTTCAGTCAAAATGAATATCAAAGCAAGTCTTCCACAGGCTGAACTGCAAGCTATCGTTGACGAAACTCATCATAAAGTATGTCCGTACAGTCACGCAACACGCGGTAATATTGATGTGACGTTTTCTGTTTCAGGCAGCTAGTCAGTTAAACCAATAAAAAAAGGCGACTTGATAGTCGCCTTTTTCATAACACATTAATTTATATTTTAAATTAGAATGTGTAAGTTAATCCAACAGTACCTAACATGTTATTTGCATTTAGGTTTTGAGTTCCTGCTAATAATGAACCATCGATTGAAATTTTGTTAAATTTCAAACCTGCACCAGCTGCAAACGTCGTTGTATTTGCACCAGGAGCAAATTCAGTTACTGTTCCAGTATTGTTTTCAGTTTTTGAATCACTGATTAGAACATTTTGTTCAACTGAACCACGTAGTGTTAACCATGTCGCTGCATTAGCTTCGATACCAACCATAACTGGTAAAGACATAGTTGATTCTTCATTTTTAGGAGCAACATCATCTTCAGATTTAGTGCTGTTTAAACCAACACCGTAGAAAAATTCAGAACCGTCATTTTTGATAGTGTGGATAATACCGACTTCATATGCAGTTGATTTGTAATCAGCTGTTTCAGTAGGACCAGTTTCAGTTTTGAAACCATTCATACCAATCGAACCGTAAGCATAAAGGTCTGCATCAATCCAAAAACCACCAGCTACATTGATGTTTGTTCCACCTTTGTATTCAGTTGTTCCAGAAGATACTTTATCAACTAAAGATAAAGAAACCGAAACATCATAAGAAGAAGTTTGAGTACCAACTTTT
>JANOOI010000312.1:0-2615 GCA_031421235.1 Bdellovibrio sp. | reverse complement strand
ACATGATCCACTAGTTAGATGCTTATATGAAGGATCAATAGCCTCTTATCAAAAAGCACAGCTTAAAAAAATACAGTCTGTCGTATAAACAGACTGGGATTGTATTATTAACTATTCGAACTGGTTACAAAGTGCTTTATTTTGTTGTAAACCTAATGTTTGCACGCTTGTCATTAGACGGCATGTATTGAATCCTTGTTTGATAAGTACATTATGAGCTTCTAAAAAATAATCTTGTCTTAATTCAGGAGTCCGACTCAGTATCCATGCAGATCCGCGGTCAGGGGTTCCAACAACTGCGTAAGAATAGTTTTCTCCCACTGCTAAGATCCAATAGTTTCCACCTGAATTAAACCTCCAGCCATTCATTGTCATAAAAATTATTTCTAATTTAGCTTGTGATTTTTTATTCACAACGCGTGCACGGCCCTGTGAAATAATGCGCTCCCCGCCAAGAACTTCGCAACTATTTGTAATAGATATTAAATCTTTACTTAACAGTTTGTATTCAGCTGTTGTGTTACGGACACATTGCTTTTGGAAAATTTGTGGCATGGCTGCTACTTCATACCAAAGCCCTGTGTACTTATTTAAATCAACAAACGCTGCTGTTTTTACAGTGCCTGAAGGGTAGTTGGGTAGTTTGGTGGTTCCAATATCTGCAGAGCAGATTTGTGCAAACATAAGAGAGGCTAAAAAAAGTGAAATTTTCATATTAATCCTTTGTTTTTATTAGTTTAATTTTATTAGAACCAGTGAATGTGATGCTTTACTTGGGTACTGTAAAGCATCTGCAGTTGTCGGTAGACCAGCAGCAACTAAAGATTTCTTCAGCTGATTATCAGTTGTGTTAAATAACTTTGATAATTTACTGGGTTGTTCAGCCATATTGTAAGTATCAACGTCTACACTTTTAAGTGACATTAAATAGTTTTTAATAGCTATATTTCTTTTTTCGGCCAGTTTACGATTTTCTTTAGATAACGTATTTAAATCTTCAGAAGGGTATTCTTCGTCTGACCAAGATAGGACTGATACATTATCGATATATCCATCCCAAATGGCCTTCTGAAAGGTTTCATTAATTTCTTTTTTAGCTTCATTAGTTAATTCTGAACTCTGTGGCTGAAATTGAACTTCAACAAAGTTGTAAGCTCGAATTTTTTTTGCTGCCGCATTTGCAACATAGCGACCTTCAGCTTCTTCAGTGTATGTCGTTCTGGGTCTGTTTTGTCCAGCATTAGACATTGTGTCCGACGGAAAATTGCAGCTAGCCATGCTGAATAATGTAAGTGGTCCGGTTAAAAAAACATATTTTTGTGATGTCATCATATATACCCCTTCTTTATCTACAAATTGCAAAGCAGTAGCCAATAATATTTAAAGTATACTTCAACTTAATACAAACCAGACTTTAACAGATTTTTAAGGGTCAATTTTTCATCTTAGAATGAGTACTTTTACCTCATAGATTTAATTTGTGAAATGACGGTATGTTTCAAAAGATTTGAATACGGCCTTGGAATTGCAAATCAAAAAAATATGATTTACCACGAAAAATTTTCGATCAAAGAGGATAATTTAATGAAAACGACTAATAACAATATTCTGTCGACAAAAATTAATATTAAAGCAGCTGTCGAAGAGAACATAAATTTAGGACTATTAGAAACGGACTGTAAAAAAATGTCGGCAGGACTTTCGTTGCTTCTAGCGGATAGCTATATTTTATATCTGAAAACTCACAACTATCATTGGAATGTGACAGGAATAAATTTTCTAGCGTTGCACCAGTTGTTTATGAAACAATATACAGAGCTCGCATTAGCAGTTGATCTAATTGCAGAACGCATTAGGGCTTTAGGCTTTCCTGCGCCAGCAACATTTATTGAATACAGTGAACTATCATCAATCAAAGAGGAAACAGGAGTTAAGACTGATCTGCGTATGATTTCTTCTTTGAACAAAAGCCATGAAGCCATTATCCGAACTATTCGATATTTGCTGACCATAGCTAGTTCTATTAAGGATCATTCAACAGTCGATTTACTAACACAAAGACTTATCATCCATGAAAAAAGTGCCTGGATGCTACGAAGTCTTCTAGCAACTTAAAATGAATGAGGAGGAAAAAATGATACGCGCATCTATAACATTTTTAATGCTCGCACTTGTTGCCTACATGGTTGGTGTCTATGGTCTATCAGGTATAACGCCGAAAACAGGTGAAATTCTTCTATTAATCTTTTTAGGACTATCAATCATTGTGTTTATAATTGGTCTTCTCAGAGGCAGAAAAATTCGGTTCCTCTAGTTTTAGAATATTTAGTAATGAATTATTAATGTAAGTAAATAAATGAACTCAACAAAACAAAGGGAGAATATATGGAGAATTTTAGAACAGAAAGCTTGAATGGACAACATAAACCGTTACAGGCTGATTCAAATTACGAAAAGTCGTTACATGACAAAAGTCAAAGTTTGAAAGAAATGGCCTCTACGTTCGCAAGTACGGCGTCAACCTATCTTAAAGATGGCAAAGACTATGTTAATGCAAACCCGACTAGAGCCGTAGCCATAGCAGCGGTTGCTGGAATGGTAACTGGCGGATTAAT
>JANOOI010000311.1:0-5040 GCA_031421235.1 Bdellovibrio sp. | reverse complement strand
TATTTCCTATCGCATCAGATAATCTCAGTTATTCAGAAATTATGGATTCCTACCGTTTTTTTGATAATAATGACTTTGATACTGAACTAGGTGATATTCTAGTCGTTAATTCTTAAAATGAAGTCATTGAAAATGTTGAATCAAATTTAGTCGTAGGAAGTTTTTCAGATTTGGCGTCACAAATGTCGATGGCACAATTTTTAATGGAAAATAATGAAATTGATCTAGCTAGATGGCATCTTTATGAAATTGAAAAGAAAACCAAAGATAGAAAAAAAGTAGATATTTTAACGACGTTCTATTTGGATCAACAATTGTATTACCGTGCACTTTCGCTGATGAACAAAACAGTGAATACACAAAAAGTTTCAACGACTTTTAAAGCTGACCCTATTTTCTGGCAGTCAATGTACCCTGAAGCCTATATGACACAAGTTATGAAGTATTCAGGAGATCGAAAAATCGATCCTTACATGATTTTATCAATTATGCGTGCAGAAACCCTGTATAAGTTTGATGCCATATCACCAGTTGGGGCTGTGGGATTAATGCAGTTTATGCCCTACACAGCAGAAAAAATGTTTGATTTAATTGATGTGAAAATGAATGTTCAGGATTTATTTAAGCCAGAAAATTCTGTTTTACTTGGGGCTGCGTATTTAAAAAAGCTTTCGGTTGAACTGGATTATCAAAAACCGCTCGTCGCAGCAGCTTACAATGGCGGACCACATAGGGTTAAATCATGGCTTAAAAATTTAGGACAGATTGATTTTGATCGATTTATCGAACATATTCCTTTTGCGGAAACCAGAACTTACGTTAAAAGGGTTGTCTCATTTAGAGCCACTTATGAAAAAATTTATAAAAATAATTTAAGAACTGACGCTTATAATTATCTGATTCAACCAATTCCAATCAAGTCTAAAGACGAGCTTTCTTTGAAAGAAGACTGGCTGGCATTTAAAAACAAGCTTTAGTTTTAAACTGCTACCCAAAGTATTTTTATTTTTTAAAGTACTCAAGTCTGTTGTTAAGATCACCGAAAAATTAAATAAGTCATGTCTTAGAAGTCATGTCTTAATTAGAAATTTACATACATGAGGACAATCTATGTTTGATTCGAAACTGAAAATACTGATCGTCGATGATTTTGAAGTCATGCGATTTAATATGAAAAAAATATTAAAAAATCTAGGCCTCGAACAAGTCACCGAAGCAGTTGACGGACAAGACGCATGGGAAAAAATCCAAGCTGCAACAGCAGAAGCTATACCCTTCGATATCGTCTTTTTAGATTGGAACATGCCACGCATGAGCGGCCTTGAAGTACTAGTGAATTGCAAAAAAGATGAAAAGTATAAATCTACACCAATTATAATGACTACAGCAGAACGCGAGCAAAAATCAATTATTGCAGCGCTTAGTTCAGGCGCCAGTGATTATATAGTGAAACCTTTTAATGCAGCAGTTGTACAAGAAAAGCTTTCTAAGCAGCTAAAATTGCAGAAGGCTGGGTAGCTTTATGAGTGAACCAAAAAAACAAAGATTAAACGAAATCGTTGCAACTCATGACTTTAACGTTAAATGCCGTGAATCAGTTAACGAAGTTTTTGAAAGTCTTTTCATGCTTAAAGCTTCTGAATCACCTTTGGATTCGGAAAAAATAAATACCGAAATTTCTGCTGTTGTTGCATTTATGAATGATGATGTAGAAGCCATTATGCAGTTAACTTGTTCAAAGCAGACAATTGTAAAATCAGTAACAAATCAGTATGAAGATAGCTTTTCTGAGACACAAAGTGTGTTCTTTTTAGGCGAAGCCGTGAATATTATTTTTGGTATGTTGAAAGAAAATCTGAATTTATACGGTTTATATTATGATAAATGTTTGCCAATTGTTATTTCAGGACAAGATCATCTTGTTTTGAATTTAAACAATGCAGAGATATTAAATCAAACTTTTAAAACTGATTTTGGCGTTTATAATCTAAAAATCGGTTTAAATAAAAAGAATGTTTTTTCAAAAGCTGGGTAATCCCCAGCTTCGGATCAGCAGGTATTCACTAAAATGAATACCTGATACTTCTACACATTAAATCTAAAAAATAAAACATCACCGTCTTTAACAGGATATTCTTTGCCTTCAAGACGGTACTTACCAGCTTCTTTAACTGCTTGTTCTGTTTTTAACGTAAATAAATCTTCACAGTGATAAGTTTCAGCTCTGATAAAACCCTTTTCAAAATCAGTGTGAATAACACCAGCAGCTTGTGGGGCTTTCATGCCAGCCTTAATGGTCCAAGCACGTACTTCTTTTTCACCTGCAGTAAAGTAAGTATAAAGACCTAATAATTGGTAGGCATCACGAATTAAACGATTTAAACCAGGTTCTGTTGCGCCAAGGCTTTGTAAGAACTCAGCTCTTTCTTCAATCGGTAACTGGGCAATGTCAGCTTCCATCGCAGAACAAATTGTAATTGTTTTATTGTTTTCTTCAGAAGCTCTTTTTTCAACTTGCTTAACCCAGTCATTACCACCAGCTGCAAAATCAGTATCAGAAACATTACACGCATACAAAACGGGTTTAGCAGTCAGTAAATGTAATTCACGCATGTAAGGCATTTCCAAATCATTACAAACGACAGATCTTGCGGGTTTACCATCACTTAACGCCTGGTAAGCTTTCTGTGTTACATCTAATTCCATTTTTAATTTTACATCAGATGATGTCTTCGCGATTTTTTCGATACGTTTTAATTTTTTTTCAACTGAATCTAAGTCAGCTAACATGAGTTCTGTGTTAATGATTTCCATATCGCGCAATGGGTCTACACTGCCAGCGACGTGAATAATATTTGGATCATCAAAACAACGAACAACATGAACGATGGCATCAGTCTGACGGATATGTGAAAGAAATTGATTTCCTAAACCTTCACCCTGGCTTGCGCCTTTGACAATCCCAGCAATATCCACAAATTCCATGGTTGTTGGAATAACGCTTTGAGGTTTAATAAACTGCGTGATTTGATCTAAACGAATATCAGGAACAGTCACAACACCAACATTGGGATCAATAGTGCAAAAAGGGTAATTAGCGGCTTCAGCTTTTGCGGCTGTTAGAGCATTAAATAATGTTGATTTGCCAACATTTGGTAGACCAACGATTCCAACTTGAAGTGCCATAAATAATTCCTTTTTATAATATTGCCTAATGTGATTAAAAATCACAGTTTTGAGTATAGTACTTTTTCTACACGCATTTTAAAAATTAATCGACCCATTAAATCGAGTAGCTGCTTTTTCTGAGCCTTCAAAAATAAAACTTTCAACAGCATCACAGGCTGTGTCCAAATATTTTGGTAAATTCGGACTTTCCTCTTTAAAAAAACTGCTTAAGACGTAGTCCCCAATATCAAAACGGGGGTCAGCAGGGCGCCCTACGCCAAGCTTTAAGCGAGTGTAATCTTGCGTGCCCAATAACTCAGAAATATTTTTAATTCCGTTTTGTCCGCCGTGGCCACGGTTTGTGTGAATTTTCATAGAGCCAAAAGCTTGATCAATATCGTCGTGAACGACGATCATTTTGGACATATCTATTTTATAAAAATTAAGTAAACCCACAACCGATTCACCTGACCGATTCATATAAGTTTGGGGTTTGGCTATAAGAACATCCATCATTTGTTTGTTAATCGTGTTTTCAATTTTAATTTTGCGGGTTAGGGTTTTGTGTTCGGTTCTGTAATCGCCAGTATCACCTAAAGTTTTTAACCAATAGTCACAGGCCATAAAACCAATATTATGACGAGTCGTTAGATACTGTTGACCAAAATTTCCAAGACCAACGATCAAATGCATTAAGAGATTCCTCTATAAAACTAATTAAACTGTAAGGCGAAAAACAAAAAAAAAGGCGACCTTATGAGTCGCCTTTTTTTAATTCAATAATTTAAAACTATTTTTTTCCAGCGGCAGGCTTAGCAGCAGCAGGAGCAGCGGCTTTAGCGCCGGCAGCAGGTTTTGCACCAGCAGCAGCAGCAGGAGCGCCAGCAGCAGGAGTCGCAGCAGCAGCTGCAACAACAGGAGCAGCAACAGCTTCTTCTTCTTGGATAACAACTGCAGCGATTGTTAATTCAGGACGTGAAATTAATTTTACTCCGTCTGGGATCGTTAAATCAGAAGCATGGATAGAATCACCTAGGCCAAGATTGCTGACGTCAACTTTGATTGATTCAGGAATCGCAGTTGGTAAACATTCGATCTCAACTTGACGAGTAACAACGTTCAGTAGTCCGCCTTCAGCTAAACCAATCGCTTTACCTTCGATAGAAATTTCGATCGATACACGAACTGTTTTGCTCATGTCTAATGCAAAGAAATCAACGTGTTCAGGGCGGCGTGATAGTGGGTTAACTTGAACTGATTTGATTAACGCGATTTTACCATTAATTTTTGAATCAGAGCTTTTAAGATTTAATAAAGCATTTTCATAAGCACGTGAGTTGTATTTTAAAATATCATTCACATGAACAGAAACATTTGCATTTTCAACTGATCCGTAAACGATTCCTGGAACCATTGAGTTATTTCTTAATCCACGAGAGTTTTTACGACCTGTCGTGCGAGCTTCTACGTTTAATTCAATTCTTTGTTTCATCATTTACTCCGTTCAATTCTATAAATCTAACTAACTTAATTACTCAGTTTAAAAACAACGAACTCACAGAATCATTATCGTGAATTCGGCGAATTGCTTCAGCAAGAACTGGGGCTACGGTAATCACTTGCATTTTACCAGAGGCCACAGCAGCTTCACTTAAAGGGATTGTGTCAGTGACAAAAACCTTTGAAATGGGACTTTCGATCAAACGTGAAATAGCCGGACCCGAAAAGACCGCATGTGTAGCAACAGCGAACACTTGTTTTGCACCATTTTTCATTAAGCTGTCAACAGCTTGTGTTAAAGTTCCAGCCGTATCGATCATGTCATCCACAATAATGGCTGTTTTATTGGTCACATCACCTATAAGATTGAAG
>JANOOI010000310.1:0-1796 GCA_031421235.1 Bdellovibrio sp. | reverse complement strand
CAACAAGCACAGCTTACTTTTAAAGATGTTCAGCCTATTTTTGAAAAGCGTTGTGCGAATTGCCATGGTCATGCAAGCACAGGGGCTATATTTATTGATTTTACAAACTACGAAGTTGTTTTTGAAAAACGCGAAGAATTACATCTGCGCGTTGTTGAGCTTAAAAATATGCCGATGTATTCGGCCATGCCACAGGCCGAACGTGATTTGATCGATTTGTGGATTCGTCAAGGCAGCGCCCAGTAAACCAGCGGCGCCGAATAACCAGCAGCGCCGAATAGTCTCTTTATTTTTTGCTCCGTACAAAGTCTGCGATATGTTTCAACATCGATTTAACCGAAAACTTTTCTGCTTCAGTTACTTTGTTCGCAGGTTTTATCTGAATTAGTTTACTGTATTCAGTTTTAAACTGAACTTCGTCCGTCATCATATCTTTAAAGTAATGCTGAAACCAATCCACATCACGGCTGATATCAAGACCTAGTTGAGAGCGTTCATATTTGCCTGTGTTCACACTGAATTTTTCAGGTGAAGAAATATAAAATCTGAGATCTTTTTTAGGGCTATATTTTGAATAATTCTCCATCCACCTTTCAACTGATATTGGATCGTGGTGATTGGAATCAATCACCATCCAACCGTTGTCGCGGGTGTAAACCATCGTTGCCACGTGAAAGCCCCAATTAACAGTTGCAGTTTTCATAAGACCAACAGCCCATATTTTTTTGATCGATTCTTTTTGTAGACCTTTTTTTAAAAACATCAAATGGTAGTACATCGAACGCCCAAAGCAGTAACCAATGCCTGCACCTTTTTTTTCGTACTCTCCGGTTTTGGAAGGGTGGGCAGCCTTGTTTTCATAGATCGATTGATGAATAGCGTTTGCCTCCCTAAAGGTGATACTGTGACTGCGATTAGGATTACGCTGATCAGGGGTATAAGCCATTAAATCATCTAGTGTTTTTTTGTTCAGTGCGGCTAGGTCAGCTTCGCTTTTGCCTTGTACTTCATAATATTGGTGATCGTAAAGATCGCGGGGTAAAGGCTTCAGTGCCATTGAATCACTGAATAAGTGCTCACAGAGGGGGGCAGCAAGTACAGAGTTTAAATTAAAACTTAAAGTTAAAAAGGTGGCGACTATTAATACGTTGGTGTTTTTTGCATTCTTCATAAGTTAATAATTTAGCAATATAAGTGCCCTTAAAGAAAATGACTATAAGTGCCTAATTTACAAAGCAGCTCAAAAGCATCGTCCACGCTTTTGACGCTGTGACAATAATGGCGAGAAGTTTTTACACGCCGAATTTTATTTACATCCACATGCTCTAAAAATTTGCTGAATGGTGTCAAAAGTGGTAGAACAGTGAAGTCGAGATTACTCCAAAAGAGGTGTTTACATGTCTAATTTCAAAGTTGGCGATCATGCAGTTTATCCAGGTCATGGCGTTGGTCGTATTGATAAGATTGAAATCAAAGAGATCTTGGGTTCGAAACATGAATTCTATTCTGTTCTTATTCTAGAGACAGGCATGAAAGTGATGATTCCTGCATCAAATATTAAGTCTGTGGGCCTAAGACACTTAATTTCTAAAGAAGAAGGTACGCAAGTTGTTACAATTCTTAAAGATAAAAACGTAAAAATTGATACTCAGACCTGGAACCGCAGATACCGTGAATATACAGATAAAATTAAAACGGGTTCAGTTGTCGAGATCGCTGGTGTTTTACGTGATCTTTATGTCCTTAAAAACGAAAAAGAATTAAGCTTTGGCGAAAAGAAAATGCTAGAGACTGCT
>JANOOI010000309.1:0-1946 GCA_031421235.1 Bdellovibrio sp. | reverse complement strand
GCGGTCGCATGGGCTGAGTTAAAAATATGACCACCCATAATGAAGCTGCAAACTTTTTTATCTGACAAGGCGGCAGTTAAACTTCTTTCAAAATCTTCCATAGTCATAAGTTCTGCGATTGATTGGGATTCTTTATTTTGATTTAAAATCATTGAAATAAATCCAGATAAAATAGCAGAAGTTACTGCGATCAAAAACAAAACAGATAGAATGGACATACCACGGCTATTTAACGTTCCCATCCTTATAGGATAGGACAGCTACACATTAAAGCAACCAACTAAAGTCTAGCTAGATTAAATCAAGCTAAAACATGTTAAATCACTTAAAATTAACAAAACATCCCATAATGAGACTTTCAAAGCTATCTGGGAATTCAAAATCAAGATCAGGAATCGGTAAATCTATAAACTGGATTTGTTTAGATTTCACAGATTTTTTTATTATTTTTTTCAGGTCTTCAAGATTCCATTTTTCATAGTTACAAGTAAACAAGATAACCCCTTTAGACGACAAACAAGATTCCATCAGCTGAATTAATTCGGGTAGATCTTTATCGATTTTCCAGGTCGTGGTTTTAGTGCGACCAAATGACGGCGGGTCACAAACTATCATATCCCACTTGCGATTTTTTTTGATGGCACCCTTTAAAAACAACAATGAATCCTGTGCAAAAAATTCATGTTGTTCAGGATTAATATCATTTAATTTAAAATTGTCTTTAGACCAGTTTAAAAACGCAGCACTTGCATCGACAGTTGTGATTTGATTGGCGCCACCTAAAGCTGCGGCTACCGAAAATACTGAAGTGTAGGAAAATAGATTCAAAACTGATTTATTTTTTGAATTATCAAAAATCCAACTGCGATTTGATCGTTGATCTAAAAACAACCCCGGTGAAAAACCTTGGTCTCTGCGTAATTCAATTTTTATTTGATGCTCGTTAGCTATCCATTTTTCAGGGCAATCCGTGTAATATAAATCTTTATGTTCAAGGCCGCCGACCCCTTGGCCACGGTTAATCATATGGCGAACAACGTAAATGAAATTATTTTTTTTACAAAACTGATCAAGACTTGAAATATCAGCTTCAGTCGGTGGGTCTTTTTTATACCAATAAACCCAGATAACCGTGCCGTATAAATCAATTCTAATTTCATCTTCGTTCAGACCGCGATGATAAATGCGATATGTTTGGTTTTCTTCTAGGTGAATTTGTTTTTTTAAATTTTCAAACTCATTTTCTACAAAATCACCTAGGTTATGTATCGGTTTTGTAAAACACAATGCGGCTTGCGATTGGTAAGAGTATTTTTTATTATCAACCGTAAAACTTAATTCAAAAGCATGTAAAGCCATCCTAAAAAAGGGACTGCCACCATGAAGATGATCACCTAGAATCGGGATACCACTTAATTCAGCGTGTAATCTAATTTGGTGTGGCTTGCCTGTTTTAGGCAGGGCCTCCCACAGATTTACTTTTTCAGATATTTTTCTGATAAATTTAAAATCAGTTTCAGAATTAAATTCTTTATGGGGATTATTAATATAAGTTTTATCGGTTTTTTCAATGTGGATTTTAACAGAAAATTCAGTTTTTTTATGGTCACCATCTGTTAAAAATAAATATCTTTTTTGAATTTGATGAGTTTCAAAAAGCACCGCGAAATCCTGAGCCATTTTTTTATTTTTAGCAAAAAGAATTAATCCTGATGTTTCCTTGTCAAGGCGGTGAACAACAAAAAGTTCTTCGACTAAGTGATGGCTTAAAACTTCGACTAAACCCAGCTGTGTCGGGCTGACTTTGTGTGTTCTTTGACCACTGCGCTTTTCAAAAACAACAAAATCAGCCCGACACAGCTGGGTTTAGTCGAAGTTTTAAGCCATCACTTAGTCGAAGAACTTTTTGTTGTTCACCGCCTTGACAAGGAAACATCAGGATTAAT
>JANOOI010000308.1:0-1532 GCA_031421235.1 Bdellovibrio sp. | reverse complement strand
ACTCAAGCTGGTCAAACTTTAAGCCTTGGTCCACAAATTTGTTATGAATCTTTAAATCCTGGGTTTTCACGTGGACTAGCCAAAAAAAATAATCAACTGTTTTTTAACCTCACAAACGATTCATGGTTTGGCTGGTGGGCTGAACCCTATCAGCATATGATCATGACACTGGGCCGTGGTTTAGAAAACCGTAGGCCGCTGATCAGATCAACAAATACAGGTATTTCGACTGTGATCACAGCAGCTGGCGATATTTTAGAACAATCCCCGATCGGGAAAACTTGGGCTTCAACATATGAAATTCCTTATTCTGAAAAAAATGAAACCACACTTTACACAAGTTTCGGCTATTTGGATTGGTTGTTTTGGTTAGCTTTGATTATTTTAACGATTGCACTAAAGGATAAAAAAAATGTTCGTGATTAAAAATTTAGATTGGCAAGAAATCATTGAAAGAATTAATCAGTTTGCAACGTCTGAATCAGCAAAATCTGAACTGCGGTTACTAAAACCTTTGGCGTCTGTCGCTGATGCTGAGAAAAGTTTTTATGAAATCGATTGCGCTACACAAGTGATCACGGCGGGCCTGCGTCCGCATATGGAAAGCTTAGATCTTTTCGAAACCTGGATGAGTCGGTTACGCAAAAATGCAGTTCTTAAAACCATTGAATTAAAAGATGTTCGTCATTTTTGTTTTGAAGTTATAGCGCTTATAGAAGTCCTTAAAGATCAATCATCAGCTTGGGCTGTGGATAGTCTCGAAAAATTAATGAATGCTGAAGAACCTTTATCAGCGATCGATCAAATCATGACATCATCGTGTGATATTCGCATGGACGCTTCTGAAAAATTATATAAGCTGTCTAAAGAAAAAGAACAATTAGCCAGACAGATTCAAAACAAGATGGATACAATCGTGAAAGATCACGATATCGAACACATGCTGCAAGAACGTTTTGTAACAACGCGTGAAGGTCGCTGGGTCGTGCCCGTAAAAGGTGGCATGCAGCACTATGTGCCTGGCGTAATTCATGCTTCGTCGCAATCAAAACAAACTGTGTACATCGAACCTGAAGCGATTATTCCGATGAATAACCGCTTACGACAAGTCGATGTTGATATTGAAGAAGAAATCGAAAGACTTTTGATTCAAATTTCAAATTATTTAGCGACACTGAAAAATGATTTCATATCAACATATCGTGAACTTTTACAAACTGATCTTGTCTTTGCTAAAACACAATTGTCGGTATTGCTCGGTGCTCAGCCTTGTCATTTTTCAGACCATTCCGTTGATCTAAAAGAACTATTTCATCCGATGCTAAAACTATCTGGCAAAAATGTAATTTCAAATAGCGTACAATTAAATCTAGAAAAATCGATTTTACTTTTATCGGGACCTAATGCTGGCGGTAAAACAGTTTTACTTAAATCAATTGGGCTTGCAGCCCAGATGGCCCGTTGTGGATTACCCATCTGCGCTGAACGCTCTTCAAGTCTTCCGTTTTTTAAAGACATTTGTACAGCGATTG
>JANOOI010000307.1:0-4627 GCA_031421235.1 Bdellovibrio sp. | reverse complement strand
CCACTGCGCGAATATTTAATGGCTTGGGTTAATGTGTCGATAGCCAAATCCTGACCAAAAATAAAAGTTTTTAATTTTTCATCTAAATCTTTTAACGCTGATAATTCATCAGAATTTAATTGCTGCGCAGGTAAACCTGTGTTTTTTGATATAACTTCGGCAATTGTATTTTCATCCACAATCCAAGGTTTAGTTTTTTTATTTTTTTCAGCTAGTAATTTTAAATAAGCGCCAGCTTCATCTAAAAGATCAATGGCCTTATCAGGCAATTTAGCTTGAGTTAAATATTTAACTGATAATTCAACACAAGCCTTTAAGGCTAAGTCTGAATACTGAACACCATGAAATTTTTCGAAATGAGATTTAATATTTTTTAGAATTTCAGAAACTTCTTCAGCTGTCGGTTCGTTGATATCAATTTTTTGAAAACGGCGGGTTAAGCCTTTATCTTTTTCAAAATTCTGACGGTATTCACTAAACGTAGTAGCACCTATGCATGGCACTTGCCCTTGGCTAAGCAGAGGTTTTAACAAATTAGCAGCATCCATTGATGAACCCGATGTGGAACCCGCACCCACAAGATTATGAATTTCATCAAAAAACAAAATCACATCTTTTCTTTTTTCTGCTTCTTTAACTATTTTTTTAAGTCGTCCCTCAAAATCACCACGGTATTTCGCACCGGCCAGTAATGACCCTAAATCAACAGAATAGATAATTTTACTTTTTAAAATTTCAGGCACATCACCTTTTGTAATACGGTCGGCCAAACTTTCGATCAACGCTGTTTTGCCAACACCGCTATCACCAACGATAAAAGGATTGCATTTTTTTTTGCGACCTAATGTTTGAATCATTTTTTCTATAAACTGATCGCGGCCAATAAGCGGGTGGGATTGGTTTTTTTCAGCTTGAGTATTTAAATTAATCGCGAATTCTTCAAGCGCTGATTTTTCAGATTTGGAATCCTTATCGGCTTCAGTCGCTAAATCGCCTGTGTTGACTTCATGACTTACAACGCGAATCACTTCGTATTGACTAAGTCCAGCTTGCTTTAAACAAAATGTCGCATTGGATTGTTCTTCGTCGAATAACGCAATCAACACAGAACTCTCATTCAAGCTGCTTCGCCCAGCGCTTTGCATTTGCAGTGCGGCTTTATCAAAAACACGGTGAATAGATAATGCAAGGCTAGGTTTCCAGTCGTCAACAACAACGGAACCAGATAAAGACATCAAATTTTCTTTTTGCTTCGAAGTTAATTTTTTATTTTGATCAATGTATTTTCTAAGTTGTTTTTTCAAGTCAACCAGGTCAGTAGAAAACTGATCAAGAATTTCAATAATAACGGGGGCTTCAAGTAGACAATACGTCAAATGCTCTAAGGTCACAAATTCATGTGAAAGTGAAGTTGCTAAATCGATCGCTTTACCTAGTCTTTTATCAAGTTCTTTTGACAACATAGTTTAGGTTTCCTCTTCGATAATGGACTTAAGGGGATGTTGATTCTGTTTTGAAAATAAATTCGCTTGGTAGGATTTTGTTTCAGCGACTTCAAATGAATACGTTCCGCAAAGTCCACGCCCTTGTTTGTGAACGTTTAACATAATCTTGTTCGCAGATGAATCACTGTGTCCAAAAAATACTTTTAATATTTGAATCACAAAATCCATTGGGGTGTAATCATCATTTAATAAAAAAACATTGTACAGTTTTGGCTCTGCAGTTTCAACGTCATCGGCAAATTCAGTGTCAGGGTTTTGTTTGGTGTGATTCATAATAATACGTATAGTTTATGTTAAAGCGCGTAATAATCAATAGGTCTGTATTTTTATGATGCCCCCTTGTCAAAATCGATAAAACCAGACATGCTGTTGGTGTTGGTCGTAATAAACACTACAAAGGGACGTAATATGATTTTAAGAAAAATGAACGCTAATAATAAAGGTTTTTCGTTAGTCGAATTAATGATCGTTGTTGCGATCATTGGTTTATTAGCAGCTATCGGGGTACCACAATACGCAAAATTCCAAGCAAGAGCTCGCCAATCTGAGGCAAAATCTGCGCTAGGTGCGTTGTATTCTGCAGAGCAAGCTTTCTTTCAAGAATGGAACTGTTACAGTTCTGACTTACGAAATGTTGGATTCGGTGTAACAGGCGTAAACTTAAGGTATGTGACTGGTTTTAGTACTGCTGCACCTGTAAATGGATTTAGTTGTAATGCAGGCGTGCCAGCAGTCAACGTAGCCGGTTTTGCTTTATCAGATGGTGCTGATGCGGGCGCGGGCGCAGTAGTAGCTACAGCTACTGTAACAATGAATGCAGCAAGAACAGCTATTTCACCAGGAACTCAGTGGTCTTTATCCAATGCTCAAGCTGGATTTGCTAGAGCGCATGTTACTGCTCAAGGAGTACTAAGTGCTGTCGCAAATCAATTTACTGGAGTATCTGCAGGTGATCCGAAAAACTCTATCACTATCGGTTCTGCAGCTGAAACGGACGCTTGGACGATTAACAATCTTAAAACTATAGCCAATCAACAACCAAGATTATAATTCTTAACCAAATTTAAAAAATTAAAAAAAGAAGCTCTTGTTTAAGAGCTTCTTTTTTTTTATGCTAAACGCATGAGTTATTTGATTCTTCCAATACTTTTTACATTTCAATTTTTCATTCAAAACAATAAACCTGTTTTTACAAAATCTCCTGAAGATTATTTACCACCCCCTAAAGCCATTCAACATTTTACATCGGGATTAAAAATCGTGATCGCTGATTCACTATGGCTGCGTGCACTGCAAGATTTTGATTACTGTAATGATAAAATAAATGAACGCGACTGTGTCGGTCAGTCATGGTTATTTCAAGTTTTAGATTTAGCGACAACGCTAGATCCTAAGTTTGAACCTAGCATGTATCAAATAGGCGGCTTGGCTTTGACGGTGATTATTTCTGATTACGCAGGGGCATCAATTTATTTTGACCGCGGGGTTGAACAATACCCTAAACATTGGCATTTAAATTACGCAGCTGCATATCATGCCTTGTATGAAGAAAAAAATAAAGTAAAAGCAGCTAGGTTATATCTTGCAGCTGCTGATAACGGGGCACCCCCGTGGGTGCGGATTATGGCTGGGCGGTTGGGTTACGAAGGCGGGGACAAAGCTTTCGGCGAACAAGTTTTGCAGCAAATGATCGATACAAATCAGGATGAAAAATTGATTGAGGTCTTAAAACGTAGGCTTTCAAAACTAAAAGCCGAAACAGCGCCTGAAAAATAAACTTTTTAAGGTTTCAGCTTGACGATTTTCGAATAGAACTCCTATTTTAGTGACCTATGTCTACAAAACGCGATTATTACGAAATTTTGGGTGTTGATAAACAGTCTGACGCAGACTCTATTAAAAAAGCGTACCGTAAAATTGCGCTGCAATATCACCCCGATCGTAATCCCGGTGATCAGGTCGCTGAAGATAAATTTAAAGAAGCCGCTGAAGCTTACGAAGTTCTAAGTTCCGCTGATAAAAAAGCCAAATATGATCGTTTCGGACATCAAGCTTTTCAGCAAGGTGCTGGTGGTGGCGGATTTCATAGTGGTTTTACCGATATGAACGATATTTTTTCTCAGTTCGGCGATGTGTTCGGTGATTTTTTTGGTGCAGGCGGCGGCAGTCCTTTTGGATCTGCCGGTGGTGGTCGTTCTAGACAAAGAAATGCATCACGACGTGGATCAGATTTAAGATATATTACAGAAGTTGAATTACAAACCGTCTTAAAGGACGAAGAAAAACAAGTTGAATTTGATACTGAAGAACACTGTTCAAAATGCAATGGTTCAGGGGCAGCTGCAGGATCTAACCCTGTGACTTGTAAAACCTGTAAAGGCCAAGGCCAAGTTGTTCGTCAGCAAGGTTTTTTTACGATGGCCACAACGTGTTCATCATGCCAGGGTTCTGGCGAAACAATTGAAAATCCATGTAAACCTTGTCGCGGTCAAGGCCGATCAAAAATAAAAAGAAAAATTAAAGTTAATATCCCGGCAGGTGTTGATAACGGCACACGTCTTCGTATTCAAGGCGAAGGTGAAGGCGGGTATAAAGGCGGCCCAGCGGGTGATTTATTTGTCGAAATCAGAATTAAAGATCATGATGTTTTCGAACGTGAAGGCGATCATATATTTGCAGATCTTGATGTGCCTTTTGAGCAATTTATGCTTGGCGGAGAATTAAAAGTTGATGCTTTAGACGGGGAAGTTGATGTTGAAATTCCAGTGGGATCAGAACCCGGTAAAAGAATCAAAGTTTCTGGTCGTGGGATACCATCACTACGGGGCTCACGTCGGGGTGATTTGTATTTCACGATGCATCCTGAATTTCCAGCAAAAATCACAGAAGATGAAGAAAAGCTGCTAAGACAGTTGGCAGAACTTCGCAAAATCAAAGTCAGCACTGAGAAAAAAGGATTTTTCGGTCGTAAAAAGTAGTATTTTGAGACACATTCGCTAATCACGCCTTGACGATGAAGGATTAAGAATCACATTCATTTAGATAGATATTAAAATTGATATATAGGGAGCATTTTATGGGAAAAATTATCGGTATAGATTTAGGTACAACAAATTCATGTG
>JANOOI010000306.1:0-2605 GCA_031421235.1 Bdellovibrio sp. | reverse complement strand
AATCAAGATAAGAACCCCGTGATAATAATCTTAAATAATCGATTTCACTTTTCACATTCATATTTTTATTGTCATGGTTTTTAGATGAATGATCTTTATGTATTTCACCAAGGACAAGTAAGTATGTTCTCAGCTCTTGAAAAATGTTAACCATTAAACCATTCGCAACTGTTTCGCTAACATTCCATTTAGAATTTTGATTCTGATTAATTCGTGTTAAAAGTTTTGCAATATTCGTATTATATTGATTTTTGAATTCGCTGAAAGCAGTCGTCATTTGATTTTGAGTTTGATTTTCCCACCATAAGTTAAAATCGGTGTTGTACAGCTCAGGCGAGATATTGAATTTTAAATACTCGAAAGGGGACTGATAAGTGACCATTTTGTTTTTATTTAAATAAAATGGTGCAATAAAAGGTTTAGATTCTGGATCTTGAAACAAAGGCGTGAAAATGTGATTTCTGCAGACAGAACCCGAATTTTTAACCGTATTAGTTAAATTTGTTATTTTTGGTGATTTAAAATGAGCACTAAAACCCCAAGTTTTATCAATCAATAATTCATTTTTATTTAGATCTGGACCGCAAATCATATTTTCGAGAATTACATCGCTATAAGTTTCATATTTTTTAAATTTAAATATTGAATTATCTCTTTTTAAATCAATATTCTTGTAAAAATCTTGTAATTTCTGTGATCGGTCAACAGCAGATATAAAGCCCTCACCAGCATGAATTTTGGGATCAACTGGGCCTAATTTTTTAAATTCAGCGTTAATTGCCATGTAAATATATTGAAATTCAGTTATGCGATTTAGTCTTTGGTCATAAAGCCATTTTTTAACTTCAATCAAACCTTGTGCAGCTTTTAGTTTTTCCTCATAAGAATTTAACTGATTACCTACAAAATAATTTTTTATAGCTGGGATCAAATAGGTATCAGATTTGTTCTTATATCTAGGCTTAAAATTTTTTGTTAATTCTAAAATGCGATCAATAAAAACACGAACTTTAATAATTTGTTCGGATTCGGGAAGATGTGGGTCCGTGTAAAAAGTTTCATCGATATATTTTGTATGCTCAGTTTTAACACCCCAAAATAAATATTTGCGTTCAAGTAGGTTTTCAGTACCGTCTTTGATCGCATATTTCTTAGCTTCATTAATAAAACGGCTATAAAATTCTTTGCTAGCAAGATACCTGGCAACTAGATCGCCCAGATAAGTTTGCCATGATTGGTGTGTTTCTGTGATATCTGTAATGTTTGAAGTTCTCCAGACCTTCATTTCGTTCTGGAACTTATCAAGAAGCTCAATCATGCCAGAACAGTCATTATTTTTATTTAATGCACAAGTTTTTTTAGTCCTGGCAATTTTCCAATTTTCATTTTTTTGGGATATAATCGTTTCAAATAATTCATGTGATGTTTTTTTTATTGTACTCACAAGCGGCAGAGAAACACTCTCTTGAAGATTTTTTGTGGCAAAAGTAACTTTATTATATATTTTGTGATCTAAAGCAGCAAAGAATGCAAGATTGGATGCTTTTGTTAAGTACAACCATACACCCGTGGCTGCCATGAATGGAACTGCTCCTGGGTTCATAAAACCAGCAAATCTGACTAAAGACATTTTTACTAAATCACGTTTAACTTCGTTTTTTATAATTTGTGAAGTTATTTTCTTTTCTAAAGCAAGGGTTCCTGTAGAAGCTGCATATTGAATTGTTGAGGCAGCAATTGTTGAAACAATCATTGATGCTAGTCCGGGCGCAAATTCCCAGGGTTTTTGCAGAGTAAAGTATTCATACGCTTTATCACAAGGATTTTGGTTTGCGTCTTCCGCTTTCAAATTCAAATTGAACATTTCGTTCATGCAGGCTTTTATATTAGGATCAGTTAGTAATGAAGTCGTATAATTCTGCACCATCGAGCCAACTGTCATTCCTAGATAAGGTAGCATGATATGCCAGTTGGGATTTTTTATAAATAATTGTGCTACGTTGGATGTCGCATTCTGTGATGCAAGAAACATAAATAAACTTGTAACGCCGACAGCGCTAGTTTGCTGATCATTAAAAATCTTTAAAGCAGCAGGATTTTCTGCAGCATTCGTAAATAGATAGAGTGCTGAAACTGAGCCTAATGCCATGTAAAAAACAGACGCTTCCATTGGAAGATTTAAGACAGTATGCTTAACACCATTTTTTGAGGCACCGTAAATATTTTTAGACATCAGCGCTAGTTTTTCTTTTAATCGGCTAGGTTTATAAGTTTGCAAATCCTCTTTAGTTGATAAAGGGATTAATGTTACAAGTTCGTTATTCTTATTTTTATCGTAAACTTCGATTTCTTTGGTTTTCTCACTAAATTTGAATAAGAATCTGTCATTCGAAGTTTCGTTGATGAATTTATTAACTTCATCGTTATTTTTAAAAACATTTGGGTTGTTGTAGGGGTTCGCCTTTTCAGACACAGTTCTATTTTCTGAAAAATATTGCTTCTGCGTCCTGTAAAGCTCTAGATTGGCATTGGCTGCTAAAGCCGTATTGCACCAAATTAATTGAGCCAGGATCACACAAATCAATTTGCTAAATAATTGCTGTTT
>JANOOI010000305.1:0-2086 GCA_031421235.1 Bdellovibrio sp. | reverse complement strand
AGTGATCGTAGCCAGCCTCATTAAATAAGGTTTTAGTGTCAGAAATTAATGGTAGCATCAAATTGTGACCAATTTTTTCAACATTAAAGTCAGAAGCACCAAATCTTTTAGCATTTTCGGCATGAATTGCATCGGTCTTTTGAATTCCACTGTATCGGTAATTGTTATCAGAATTTCCTTCTCTGAATGTAGAAACTTGCATACCAATCATATTTACTTTTTTAAGAAGTTCTTTAGGGTCGTGTCCTAAATCAATCCATTCTTTGTATATGATTTGTAAAATGTGACGACCTTGGCGTCCACTAATTAAAGCGCCATCAAAGACATCACCTTTAGAAATAGTATCAACAAGGATTAATGGTGTTTTAGAGGCTTTTATGTTCTCAATAGATAATCCGTATTGGGATAAATACGATAAAACTTCTTTGTTATTAAGTCCGGCTAGGGTTGGTCCGCTGACACCGACTTGCTTTACTCTGTTTGGCTGGCCGATAGATAAATAGAATGCATCAACAACATCAGCAATTAATTGAGTATCTCGTCCTAAAAATAAAAAAGTTGCCTCAGGGTGGGCTTTTTCAAGCTTTACGATAAACTGTGGAGCATCTTTAATAAGTGCAGTTTTAAAGTGATTTAAATTGAACCGGTCGTCTCGGACCAAGTTTTCATCAGCAATACTTAAAGCTGCATAATTTTCTTGGATTGTTGCAATGCTGGGCCTTGTTTTACTTTTCAATAGGGTCGTATTAGCAAGCGCTATTTGAACAAAAAATAAACTTAAAATAAAAATTAAATTGTTTTTCATAAGAACCTCATCTAGTAAATAAATTTGCAACTGGGTTTAATGTTGGAATCAGATATAATCTTTTTATAATTCTCTTCAGCTAAGCCACCTTGCTGAGAATACTTTTCACGCTCAGCATCACGACCAAACATGATCTCTAAAGCAATTGATTTTTTGTAATTATTTTTAATGAATGTTGAAACCGCAGAAGACTCAATCGGTTTTAACGACAATAAGTAATTAAAAATTCTTCGAAAATCTCTGGCGCCTAGTTTGTCTTGTTCATGCATGTTTAATAAAGCTGTCAAAGAAATCTTGAAAAAGTGTGGTGCTTGAATGTTTCCATCTGCAGCAAGCATTCTCAGCATATCTTGTCCGTTTTGGGTTAACTTCATTTTTTCATCGCCGATAGCCATCTTTCCGTAGTTTTTAGGGTTACTAAGAACACTCATATTTTTTTCTAAATCTAAAATTTGATTTTTTAGATTTGCATCATGGTTGACCTTTTTAATGGTCACTTTCGGCATAACTATAAGAGATGGTTTGTCCGTGAATGTGACCTGGTGTTTTTCAGCTAATTTCGAAATTCGATTTTGCATAGCTTCAGTATTTACTAAATTTACGACATTAACCATTTGTGAAAAAACTTTTGTTTTTTCATCTTTGTCAAAAAAATCAATGGGCTCGGTCGTTAGTAATCCATCCTTACCTTTTTTGATGGGTCCATACTTATCAGTCCATTCAGAAGAGTAAGCCATTGAATCACCATCAACGGAAAAATAAGTTATGCGATCAACTTTTCCATTTGCTTCCAGCGATTCAGCTTGTAGTTTAATATAATCAGATCGATCTTGAGTTAATGGATTACTTAATTTTGCGTAACTTGAAGCACCATCATCTATTGTAGCAACATTGATACGAGAAAAAATATCATAACTTGCTAATCCATTTAACTTCATTTGCTTGACAACACTTTCAAAAATGTATCTGGCTTGCGACGGAAACGAACTATTAGTACGGCCCGATGTGGAATATGAAGTATAATCAATAAGTATGAGTGGGCTTGGGTTGGCAACAGAGCCTGTTGCATCAAGACCGCGCTGGGCTAAAAAATCAGTCATTAGTTTTGGCGTTGAATTTTCTAATGAAGGCGTTGAAAATTCTATTCTTTGAACGCGTCCTGCTTGGCCTTTAGATAAATAAAAAGAGTCAACAGCATCTGCGATGAGATCCATGTCACGACCTAAAAATCCGTAAGTTCCACCAGGAAAAGCTTTTTCCAAACTAACGATTAATTCAGGC
>JANOOI010000304.1:0-12330 GCA_031421235.1 Bdellovibrio sp. | reverse complement strand
AATTCTGATATTCTGATTTAGTTGATTGAAGGTATTTACTTAACAGCGGCTCGACTGTTTTTCCGCTTGGTCCTATCGATGAAAATCCGTAAATGCGTGGAGTGTTTTGAAAAACTTGCGACATGCGTGAAGAAAATGAATGACCTAAAGCACTATATCTAAAGGCCACGACTTGTTCAGCTTGCTGTCTTGAAAATCCATCGTTGATTAAAACTTGTAAATATTCTTCTGGTGATCTTTGGTCTTTTTCTTTACCAGCTAGCGTGTTGCAACCAAATAAGAAGACTTCTTTAGGTTGATTAATAATGCCATCGCAGCTTGTATTACATGTGTTTTTTTCGAGATCTTCCAGCGGTAAGCTGAATTTAGATTCCCCGAAAAAAGTACCACCGAAATGACCAGAAATAACCAAAATATCACATGAAACTTTGGCGTTACATGAATTTAAAAACCATGAATTGGGATTGCTATCTTTTGTGTCTTTGTCGCTGTAGTCAGTGAGTTCTATAAAATTCCACTGCTCTTTTGAGAGTGATTTTTTAAATAGATTGATTTCATGATTTGAATTGATCGTAATGGCGCAGACGTTCTTCTTTGCCCACGCAGAAATAGATAGAAATGATATAATCAAAACCAGAAATGACTTTTTCATACAAATAGATAGTGCAGGATATATTCCAGCTCATAAGCTAAATACATGATTTGAGTGTATCAAGTTGAGACATTAGTTTTTAGGATACGTTTTTTGTTAGACAGTTATAGCTATTTAATCAGCAATGTATTCGCTAGCAGGCGGAGTGAAATTAGTGCTCCATCTGACTTTTTGACTAATCCTGACTTCGTCGGTGGATCCATTCAATGTAGTAGACCCGTTGTAGCCAATTCGTAGTGGCGCTATTGAGATCGCTAATTTGCTTGTTCCCACAGTGCCGATGCTGCCAGTTCCTTTAGACACGCCGTTGAAATAATACTTCACAGAACCCAAATTCCAAGTCACAGCTACATGGTTAAAGCCAGTCGTTAGCAAAGCCTGCTCGGCAGCTGTTAGCGCTGCTGATTTGATTTCTGTGTAAGTTGTCCCGTTTAAACTGCCTCTGAAATAAATATAATATTTAGAGCCTTGTTTTCTAATTCCGTATTCGAAACTGGCCTTAGAAGTCGCAGTATTTATTTTTGAAACAACAGGGCCGTAAGATCCTGGTAAAGCATTCAGTCGTACAAACCCTTCCAGTGTTAAATAACTGGTGATTACATTTTGTGATGGCGTATCAACGGTGAAAACATAATTACCTGTGGTATTAAATCTTTGGGCTTCACTAAATTTTCCTGCAGTGCTGGCAGAAGAATTATCTGTAAGATCGTTTTTTACCCCGCCTGAATAGCCGCCTGAATCACTCAGCGGTGCTGTCGAATTAAAATGATAAAGTGCAATGGCATTAAATGCTTCTTGAATCCATGTGTATGTCGCAGGCGAACTATCAATGTTGTTAGCGGCATCAACTGCACGGATATTTAAAGTATGAGACCCATTGATTAAATTTGTGTAATTTAATGGAGTCGTGCACGTAGAATACGGAGAACCATCAAGGCTACATTGAAAAATAATAGATGATTCGTTTGAAGAGAAAGCAAAACTTGAAATAATAGAATAATTGGTTGAAGGAGGCTGACTGGTTACTGTTGTGTTTGGTTCAACAGTGTCTTTTGTCCATGTTTTATTTGCTGTCGCTGAATTGCTTACGCCGTTTGTTTGATACAGTGATAAAGTGTATGTTCCATCTGGTTTAGTGATTGTGTATGCGAAGGATGAATCAGCACAGACTAAGTCCAAGCTGCTAGCTGGAACAATAACATCTGCTGAAGATACTCCGGTTAAACGAACTGTTAATCCGGTTTCGCATGTTCCGTTTAAATTTAACTGACTTGCATTGCTAATATAGGGTTGAGCAATAGGATTAGTGATTATCGGTGTTGGTAAAGCAAAAGAATCACGTATCCAACTTTGGCTAACAGAGCCAGATGTGTTCAAGGCTAAATCAGTTTGGTTTATGGCATAATTATATAGTCCATCAACGGTTTGTGAAACGGTAAATGAATAAGCATTAGATGTGCAAACCGTTAAACTTGTATTAGCTCCGGTCAGATGAACAGTCGCATTGTTTTCACATTGACCAGAAATAACAAGTAATGAACTGGTCGTTTCCGGGGATTGAATGGGGGACTGTATTGTCGGTATCGAGGGAACAACAGTATCGTAAATCCAGTTAAAATCATAATGTGCAGATTCAATGAGGTTCACTGAATCAATCTGATAAACGTACAAACTAAAATTGCCATTTGTGCCTTTTGAAATATTAAGGCTGTAAGTTCCACTGACGCTACAAGCGCCACTGGCTAAACTAACGCCAGCTTCTTCGATATTGACGGTGTTGCCAGCGACGCAGGCGCCTTGAACATTCATCGGTGAAAAGTTAGTGTAGTGGGGATTATCAGTAAAATTTGTAATTGTTGGAGTAGGTGGTATCGTTGTATCTTTGATCCAAGTAAAAACAAGCGGTGAAGAAATATTTAGAGCAGCATCAGTTTGGATTAAATTAAAAGTATATGTCCCGTCTGCACCTTGGTTAACATTGTTGAAATTAAAAATACTATTTATGCATGATACTGAATTTGTGTAATCACCAGAGATGTTAACTGTCGCTCCTGTTTCGCATTGACCAGAAATAGAGATAGTAGAATCGCCGGAAGTGTACGGATTAGAAAGAGGGCTAGTTAAAATAATAAGCGGTGGGGCATTGTTGTCTAAAGTCCAACTTACATTGACTAATCCTGAAGAGCCAGCTGTATTCGTTTGAAAAATATTTAAAAAATAATTCCCGCTGGTTGTTTTTGAAACTGTAAAAGAAAAAAGTGTTGATACGCACGTTGTATTTTGCGAGGAATCGCCAGCCAAAGTAACCATTGCGCCTGTTTCACAAGAGCCATTAATTGTTAAGTCTGAATTTGTCAGCGCATTGAGTGAAACCGGGTTCGTAACTACAGGTTTGTTCGGTAAGCTTAGTGTGGGTGATGGTGAAGTTGACGGAACTTCTTCAACTGCTTTTTTAGTGCAGCTTAAGAATAAAAATAGAACCAATGATAGATGTACGTTCAGTATAAGTTTCACCATCTTTTAAAATATTAACCTAAATTCAGATGAGTTTAAAGATTGATTTTTGTGCTGTAACAAAATCAGACTAGATTGTATCGAACCAATACAGTTTCATAAGAATCAGCCAAATCGCTACTGAAAAAGTCATCATAATTAGGCTAGGTATACTTACCCAGTAGCTAGGCTTTGGTTTAGGGTTAGCTTTAAGGTCACCATCTATTTTTTGGGCTAGACCCTGAACAAGGTTAATACGTTGCAAGCGATCTAATTTGTAAAAGTGAACAGATATTTCGTTCATACCGCTTTCATCGATCGATTGAATGCGGATAACAACGGCATAGCAAGCCATGGTTTCTGCTTGAGGGACTTGAAACTGGATTTTGATAATTTCACCTAGCTGCGGTGAAAGGTCACGGGCAGAAGTGAACGAAAGTCCAGTCAATGACACATTCTTAAGTTCAGTTTTTTCTTCCCAAGATAAACGCTCTGCGCCTGAATAGCGAATCAGATTATTATCCTGAGTATCTAAAATGTACCGAGGACTTCTTGCGTGATAACGAGCTAAAGATCCAGTCATATGTGTTCTTATCGGTCTGTATTGATGTGATCTTGACTTGTTTGGCTGTGGGCAAATGTTTTAAAATGAAACAACATGAGCACAACAGCTAAGTCCGTGAAAAAAGTTAGAAAAAAAAGAAAAATTGAGCATATAGAACATGCCAGGTCATCGACTGAACTATTTAACAACCGTGAAATCGGTTGGTTAAATTTTAATTTACGAGTTTTACATGAAGCCGAAAATACAAAAAACCCGCTGCTGGAAAGAATTAAATTTTTAGCCATTTCTAGTTCTAATTTAGATGAATTTTTTATGAAGCGTGTTGGTGGATTAAAACGACAAATCGCCTACGGGCTGACGCCAAAATCTTCTGACGGTCAAACACCTAAAAAACAACTGCAGATGATTGCAAAAGCACTGGCGCCTATGCTGATTCAGCAGAATGGACTTTATCAATATTTTCAAAAAGAACTTTTCAGAAAAGGCTGCGAGATCGTTCAATTTAAAGATCTAAAACCTCTAGAGAAAAAACATCTTAAAAAATATTTTTTAGAACAAATTTTTCCAATTTTAACACCATTGTCTGTAGATCCTGGGCATCCATTTCCGTTTATTTCAAATCTATCTATTTCTTTGGGTGTATCTTTACAAATGACCCAAGCTGCTGATGATGAAAAAATATTTGCACGGGTTAAAATTCCAAAACTTGTTGATCAGTGGATTAATATCGAAGACACACAGAAATATATACACGTGATTCATGTGGTTGAAGCCTTCATTGACGAACTTTTTCCGCAAATGAAAGTCAAAGGCACAGTCATTTTTAAAGTTACACGCAATGCTGATTCAGATCGCGAAGACGAAGACACAGAAGATTTATTAGCCATGATTGAAGAAGAACTCAGACAAAGGCGTTTTGCAGAAATAGTTAGAATTGAATTTGCTAAGTGCACTGATGTGTGGCTTAAAAATTTTTTAATGCGTGAACTTGAATTGAAAGATGAAGATATTTATAGTTTACCAGCTGAATTTGACTTAACAGATTTTAATTTATTAGTCAGTCAGTTGCCTTGGTCAGAGGAAAAATTTTCTAATTGGTCACCAGTTGTGCCCCAAGTTTTAATGGAACAAACATCCATTTTTGATCAGATTAGAAAAGCCGACATTTTAATTCATCATCCATTTGAATCATTTTCTGCCACTGTCGAAAGATTTATTTCTGATGCAGCAAAAGATCCTGATGTATTAGCCATCAAAATGACTTTATATCGTACTGGTGATGAAAGCCCATTTATTAAGTCATTGATCGAGGCTGCTGAAAATGGCAAACAAGTTGTTTGTTTGATTGAATTAAAAGCTCGGTTTGATGAACACCGAAATATTATTTGGGCTCAAGAACTTGAACGTGCAGGAGTGCATGTGGTGTACGGTTTAGTGGGTTTGAAAATTCATGCTAAAACCAGTCTTGTTGTTCGTAAAGAAAATAAAAAAGTTGTGACCTATGCCCATGTCGGAACTGGTAATTATAATGTTTCCACATCACGATTCTATACAGATGTGGGACTTCTGACAGCTGACACGCGAATCACTTCTGAATTGTTAGAGCTATTTAATTATCTAACCGGTAAATCACTAAAAAATGATTACCAACATTTATTGCTGGCACCCATCAATATGTTTCAAAAATTTAAAGATTTGATTTCGCGTGAAGCAGAACATGCGAAAAAAAATAAACCAGCACATGTTCTTTGTAAGTTCAACAACATGGAAGAAAACGACATATCTATTTCACTTTACGAAGCGTCACAAGCAGGTGTTAAAATTGATCTTATCGTTCGTGGATTTTGCTGCATAAAACCTAATCTTAAAAAATTAAGTGATAAAATCAGTGTGCAATCTACTTTAGGACGGTTTTTAGAACACTCACGCATTTTTTATTTCAGAAACGGCCAGGAAAACCCAGTTGATGGTGATTTTTTTATTGGATCAGCCGATCTGATGTATCGGAATTTACACGCGCGGGTCGAAGCGATTATTCCGGTTTATGATCACACAGCTAAAGAAAAGCTTTGGGAGATTTTAAATCTATATTGGAATGACCAAGTGCAAACTTGGACAATGAAATCAGATGGATCTTATGTGAAAAAACAATTCACCGATATTAAAAACAGTCATGGCGTTCAGTCAGACTTGATGACGAAGACTTTACAAAAAATTTCGATGACTGAAGACGATTTAGTTAAAGAAGATGATAGCTGATGAAGACAGCTAGATAAGCCAGCTAGAGAAGATCGTGAATAGAGCCTTCTTTTAGGCCCGTCATCGGAATTTTTAGGTGTTGAATTTTAAATTGTTTTAAAACCATCAATATAAGTTGCATGGCAATATGCAAAACATCAATGCGATCTTCACGAAGACCCAATGCTAATTTTTTTTGATGATTTAACTTTCCCCAAATTTTTTGAATTTCAAGAAGTTGCTTTATTGTCATGTGGGTCTGAGGTGCTTCTTTAAGCAGGTTCAGTTTTAATTTCGCTAAAGCATCAAAGTTTCCACCAGTGCCCACAGCAACAGAAAAATGATGTTTTCTTGCAGCTGGATTTAATCGAACAAGGTATTTTTCGCAGTATTTTTTAACGTCCTTATTTTGTTGTTCGACATTCAACAAGCGAACCACTCCAAGAGGATAACTTTTTGAAAAAAGAACTTTTGTTTTTAATAGACCTGTGATTTCAGCACTACCACCACCTAAATCAATAAGCAGTGAATGTGAAAAATGATTCGATTTAGATTTGATAATCGCATTTCGGATAAGCCTTGCTTCTTCTTGGCCAGTGATGACTTTAAGATCGATTTTGCTGGTTTTTTTCACCAAAGAAATGACTGATTTTTTATTTTTTGCGTCTCGCATTGCACTTGTCGCTAAAGCAATCGTCTTTTGCACTTTGTGCTTTTTATTTAATTTGGCTATTTTTTTGAAAACATTTACAAGTTCAAGAATTGTTTCTGGCTGTAATTGACGATGTTTAAATACATCGGTACCCAGCCTTAAAGGTGCTCTAAATTTTTTAATTTGTTCCCATTGGCCGTTAGGTTTGATTTCAACAATGACTAAGCGAATGGCATTTGATCCAACATCGACTGAACTTACACGCATAACAGCAGTATGATCTTTTTTTTGCCATATCGCAAGAAACAGGATTAAATAGCTAAATATGGAAAGAACAATAGACCTTCAATTAGAAGAACTTAAAAAAACAATTTTAGAAATGGGTGGATATGTAGAAAAAGCCCTTAAAATAGCTATAGACGGACTACTAAAGCAAGATCTGAAATTATTGAACTCGGTCCACGAGATTGAAAAAAACGTGAATGATCTGCAAATCAAAATTGATAATTTATGTTTAAGTCTTCTGGCTAAGCAGGGGCCTGTCGCTAAGGATTTACGATTGATTCTATCTGTGATTAAAATTAATACAGATTTAGAAAGAATGGGCGATCAATGCGTGAATATTTCTTATATCGGGAAAGATTTAGCACTCAGGTCAGGTCCTACGATGCCAATGATTGAAATTGATCGAATGTCAGTACTTGTAAGTCAAATGGTCAAAGGGTCTTTGGACTCTTTTGTACGGATGGACGCAGATGCAGCGACTCAGATATTGAAAATGGATGATGAAGTCGATGCATTAAAAAATGCAATTACTGCAGCCAAAGTAAAAATGATCAAAGCCGATGCAAGTTTAACAGAATCTTGTCTGGACATCATTCAAGTAGCACGTAATTTGGAGCGATTAGGTGATCACTCCACAAATATTGCTGAGGATGTGATCTTTGCCTTCACAGGGAAAGATATCAGACATGGTGCCAACTAAGATTTTAATTATTGAAGATGAACAATCAATTGCTGACCTTATTGAAATGAGTCTTAAAAGCCTAAATACTGAAATCGATAAAGTCGCATCAGCTGAACAAGCGCAGTTTTTGATTCAAAATAAAAAATATGATTTAGCTATCGTTGATTGGATGCTGCCAGAAGAACAGGGTCCCGATCTAATCCACCGACTTAAAAAAGATTATCCTGACTTGTTGTTTCTTATGGTGACTGCAAAAGCTGATGTTGAATCCATTGTTGAAGGTTTATCGCGCGGAGCTGATGATTATCTGACAAAACCATTTGATCATCGTGTTCTTGTGGCCCGAGTTAAAAATCTTCTACAACGAGTTCATTACCGTCAAGAAGTCGTGGCGCAAGCGAATGAAGACATTATCGATTTTAATGGATTAAAAATTGATTTCTTACGCGTGCAAGTCGCAGTCCGTGGAGAAAGTATTCATTTAACGCCATCAGAATTTAAACTGCTTGGGCATTTATTAAAATCTCAGGGTCGGGTATTAAGCCGTGATCAATTAGTGAATCTTATTCAAGGTGAAGATGTCACTGTAACAGGACGGACGATTGACACACATGTTTTTGCATTAAGAAAAAAGTTAGGTGATTGGGCGGACGCTATCGAAACTATTCGCGGAATAGGCTACAGGGTTAATTACACGCAGTGATTGAAATAGGACTTATTTCTTTTTTGATAGCATCTTCAATTATCGGATCAGTCATTTGGTTTATTTCTTTTGTTTATTTTTCTCGTCAAATCAGAAAACAAACACAAAAAATGGTTCAGCTGATGAAAGCTGATGAAGAAAAGTTGGCTAGGCCCGATGATGTTTTTAACAGCGAAAGTGATCTTTTTTCTGACTTAGAACGGGCGTCATATACCTTAAGACGTAAATATTTACGTCTTAAAAAAAATTCTCAAGATGAAAAATCAGTTTTTGAAACAGTGTTTTCTGGTCTTGAAGAAGCGATCGTCACTGTTGATCCCCAATTAAAAATCATATCTTTTAATTCAGCTTTTATGAAAATGTTTAATTGGTCGCCTGATCCACAACTGGTTTTGGGACAACATTACTATTTACATGATGTTGTTCGGGCGCCTGAAGTTTTAGAAAATTTCAAAAAAACATTTAACCACCAGGAAACCTTAAAAAACGAATACAAAGGCTACCGATTATTTATTAGTTTATTACCTACCGTCGAGGACCATGAAAAATGGGCATTGGGTGTTTTTTACGATTTATCTGAAATTCAAAAAACTGAAAAAATTCGGGTCGATTTTGTGGCCAACGCGTCTCATGAATTAAGAACTCCGTTGACTGTTATACGGGGTTATACAGATTTATTACATAGCCAGTTAACAACTGATCAATCAGATTATTTAAAACTCGTAAAGCCCATCCTTGAAAGTTCCCATAACATGACTTTACTTTTAGATGATTTATTAAATTTATCAAAATTAGATCATTTAGATAAAATTGAAAAAGAAAAAATTGATGTTAAACAAATCACTATGGATGTGGTCGCAGAATTAGAACCGATTATTTTGATGCGCAACAAAAGAATAATCACACGTTTCGAAATTGAAACAATCAAAGCTGATCGATCAAGTCTGGTTCAAATCCTAAGAAATCTGATCGTGAATGCGGTTAGATATTCGGGCGATAGTTCAAATTCCGAAGTTATCGAAGTCATTTGGAAAACTTCAGATCACGCCCATTTTGTTGAATTGCAAGTTAAAGACAACGGTGCAGGTATACCTAAAGAGCACCAAGACCGTATTTTTGAAAGATTTTACCGCATAGATAAGGGCCGTCATCGTAGTCAAGGTGGGTCAGGACTTGGCTTAGCCTTAGTCAAACATCATACTACGAATCACGGGGGCCAAGTGGGTTTGATTTCTGAACCTGGCCAAGGATGTTGTTTTGTCAGCCGATTTCCAGAATGAAGCCTTTAATAAATATTTTTTAGAAATATACGGCGAACGTTGGCCTAAAATATTTGAAGCCTTAAAAAATAAAGAAAAACAAACTGGGCGACGAAATCTTTTTTACGATTCTGATTTGGAAACCGAAGAAGCAGAAAAAGTCAGTGAATTCTACACAATGGATCCAGCTAGTATTTATGTAGCTAAAGCCCTTGATGTTAAACCTGACGATGTTGTTCTAGATATGTGTGCAGCTCCTGGGGGAAAGACCCTTATTTTAGCAGAAGGACTTAATTCAACGGGTAGTTTAACATCGAACGAATTTTCAAATGCACGGCGTGAGCGGCTTTTGCGTGTTGTCAGGGAATATATTCCGTATCCATTAAGGCAAAATATTTTTGTGACCGGTAAAGATGGAAATATGTTTGGTAAAAATTTTGCTGACACATTTGATAAAATCTTAGCCGATGTGCCTTGTTCTGGCGAAAGACATTTACTTGAAAATAAAGATGAATTTTTAAAATGGACTAAACGTCGAAGTGAAAATTTAGCGGTTAGGCAGTTTTCTCTTTTATCTTCAGCTTATATAGCTTGTAAAGCGAACGGGACCATTGTGTATTCGACGTGCTCAATTTCTCCGATAGAAAACGATCATGTGATTAAAAAGCTTGTTAAAAGACGTTCTGTCGAAATAGTGCAACCTGATTTTTTGAAAACAGATAGTGATATTGAAAAAACTGAATTCGGTTATCAAATTTTGCCTGACAGGACAGGATTCGGGCCTATGTATTTTGCTGTGCTAAAGAAGCTTTCGTAGAAAATTCGTTAGAGACTTCTGAAGAAACTGCAAGATCAAGCTGCAACAATCTAAAATTTTGTAAACTATAATGACCGTAAGTTTTAACACGGTAAATGTCTTGGACTTCAATTTTAATTTCTTCAAGAACTGATGCACTTAAAGCAAACGGAGCATACATTTTTAAATGACTTATTTCTTTATAATAGGCCAAGCTGATGCGCTCGATAAATTCACGACCAGTTTCATAGATATTTCGGTTAGATCTGATTTCTTCATCAATTAATTGGATCAGTTGTGTTTTCATATCGTTTTATTCGGCATTCTGGTGTATGACTTAAACTGTGAATTCGCCTAGTTTTAATGAATTTCAAACAATAATTGAGTATTTGAGTGAAGAACTCACCGGTAGCCAATTACAAGAAGTCCAGTCTACGTCGGATGGGCTTGTGCTTGGCTTTTATAGGTACCAGGTACAGCACGATCATAGTCCTAAGACTGTTTGGCTTGTTCTAGATTTAGACAAAATATTTCCCTTTATAGGACTTTTTGATCATAACCCTTGGCCGAAAATTAAAAAGACAACGCCGACAGGGCTTTTTATGAATTCAAATTTTAAAAACCATCATCTTGAAAAAATAGCTGTTATTCCCAATTACGGTCGTGTCGCCGAATTTCACTTTAAGTCGCCAGACATGAAGTTAAAAATGGAATTACGGTTGATCCCCAAGCAGGCCAATTTAGTTTTGATGGCCGACAAAAAAACAATATCATGGGATAAAGTCAAAGAACTTTCAGAAGTTGATACGCGGCTTGAAAGCGAATATTTGGATAAAGAACAACGGTCAGTTCATTTTATTTTTAAACAGTGGTTGAACCGAAGATCAAAAATCAAAGTTGATTCAACGTCTGACGAAAAGAATAGTTCTAATCCTTATAACCAATGGGTCAATAAACAAAAAAAAGAAATCACCAAAAAAGAAAAAGCATTGCTGCAAATTGACCAGCAACTAACAGAAATGAATTCAATACCGTGGTCTGAAATGGGTGAATACCTGAAAGTTTACGGATTGAAAAATATTAAGCTAGAATGGACCGCACATTTAGATTTATCCAAAAAGACATCTGATAATATTGAAAAGTGTTTCACGAAAATGAAACAAGCCGCTTCTAAGACTGAGGGCGCTTTAAATCGTAAAGAGCAACTTAAAAAAGAAATTTCTATGTTATCGAATCAATCGGAAGAAGCGTTTAAATTACATCTTGATCGTCTTATGACCAAACAATCCGGCGTCGGACAAAGAAAAGCTTCAGAAAGCCAATTTCGAAGATTAAATATTCCTGATTCGACACTTATTGTTTTGATGGGGAAATCAGCTCAGGATAACCTGCAGCTTTTAAGGCAAGCGAAAGCTTGGGATTTATGGATTCATCTTAAAGACTATCCTAGTGCTTACGCAATAATGCAGAAAGCCAAAGAACAAAAGGTCTCTGATTCGGCAATGGTGCAAGCCAGTCAGTGGTTAGTTAAGGAATCGATGAAAAATAAAAAAAATTTGGCTGGTGCAAAGCTCAGTGTTGTCATCACTGAATGCCGTCATGTTCGACCGATCAAGGGTGATCGGATCGGCCGAGTCACTTATCATCATGCACGGGAGTTGTTGATTACCGTGTAGAACTTTGATCTAATAAATCGTTAGACAACAACGGAGTGCTGTCGAATGATTGAAGTCAAAAATTTATGTAAAAATTATGGTGATCGTGCGGCTATAAGTCATTTGAATTTCACGATTGAAAAAGGTGACGTTGTTGGATTTCTCGGTCCAAACGGTGCTTTTAAATCCACAACAATGAAAATTATCACTGGGTTCATGTCACCAACATCTGGGTAATATTTTATTTCTGGTTTTGATGTTTTTGAACACCCCATTGAAGTCAAAAAAAGAATCGGGTACTTGCCTGAGACTCCACCGGTCTATTTAGATATGACTGTGATGGATTATCT
>JANOOI010000303.1:0-2601 GCA_031421235.1 Bdellovibrio sp. | reverse complement strand
TGCAATGGATTTTTTATAAATTATAACGGTCCACAGAGTATAAATCCCAAGCATATTAACAATCAGAAGTAGAGATGTGATAGCAGAAGCAACGCCCAAACTAGGACTATATAAAAAACTAAGCACAAGACCGATAACAGTGCTTAAAATCAACGATCTAATTGCTATTTGTTTAATCATTTTTAGATTTTTCTATGTTTTTAAGCTTTAAAATCAAACTAATAAACCAAACTAAAAAAGCACCAACAATTAAAAATGCTTTTAAATACGCGGGATAGCCCTCTTTAACCAAATATTCGCCTAGGTAAATGCTAACAAGCAATAGGGTGACAAGTTCAAAACCAATGGATGCAAAGATAAAGTATTTGTTCTTTTTCATTATTTTTTAAGTCCTATTTTCGAATACCACGACTAAATGGCATATTTTGCTGTTTTTCAAAAAGACGCTTTAATCGCAGCTCTAAAAACATTTGATCTTCTATTTCGTTTTTATTTTTCGTAAGGTATTCAATCGCCGCTTTATAATCTTTTTTTTCTTCATAAACTAAAGACAGGGCCACAAATAGGTTTTCCTTTTTGAAATAGATTGGATGTTTTTTTGCTATTTCAAAATATAGTGTTGATGCTTCATCATATTTTTTCATTGAACTTAAAACCTGTGCTTTCAATTTTAAAAAAGCTTCTGGATTTTTAAGATTTTTTTTAAGTGCTGCTTCGATGTATTCAAGGCTATTTTTAAACTGATTCAAGTATTTGTAGGATTGGGCTATTTTTAATTTAGTGTCCTCGGCGGCATCACTTTTTTCAATCAGGGGTTCTAATATTTGAAGCTCTTTTAACGCGGCTACGTAATCTTGCATGTGGTCAAAATAAATTTCTGAAATTGCTTTTTGTGACTGAAGTCTAATCAATGAATCTTCTGACTTTAGAATCAATTCACGATAAATCATTAAGGCTTTGCCGTAATCTTGAATTTGATACTGAAGAATTTTCGAAATTTCTAAGTTTGTCTTTGACCACTTGTTGTTATTTTTCTCTAATTTTGCGGAATCCTCTAGGGCATCAACGGCTTCCAAGTATTTTGATTGGGCTATTTTTTCTTGACCCAATCTATAAAGTTTTTCCGCTCTGGATTGACATGATAAATTAATCACGATCAATCCAGAAACTAGAAAAATATTAATGGATTTCTTCGCCAGCTTTATCTTCATCATCTACTACGGCTAAGCCAGTTACAAATTCTTGCTTCTCATCTAAATTAATCAGACGAACACCTTGTGTGTTTCGACCTAAAACTGAAATGTCAGAAATCTTCATTCGAATAAGTTGGCCTTGATCCGTTGAAAGAATTAATTCCTGAGTCGCGGTGACTTTAAGAGTTCCAATCACCATACCCACTTTATCAGTTGTTTTCTGAGTAATTACTCCGACTCCGCCGCGGCTTTGTACGCGGTACTCTTCAACTTCTGATCGTTTTCCGTAGCCTTTTGATGTCACCATTAATAAAGTATCTTTAGTGGCTTTTTCGATGACTTCCATGCCGATCACAATGTCATCTTTAGATAAAGTAATGCCTTTAACACCACGGGCAGATCTTCCCATTCCGCGAACATCATCTTCATTAAATCGAATAGACATTCCTTCTTTGGTCGCAATAAATATATCGCTTAATCCATCAGAAATTTTTGCGGAAACTAATTGATCATCAAGATCCGTTGTTAAAGCTATAATTCCTGCTTGTCGTGGATTAGAGAACGCATCAAGAGAAGTTTTCTTGATGATTCCTTTTGCCGTTAACATGACTACATATTTATTTTCACTAAATTCGTTCACCGGAAGAATCGCTTTTACTTTTTCTCCTGCCGCAAGCTGAACAACATTGGCAATTGCTTTACCTTTTGAAGTTCTGTTGCCCAGTGGTAATTTATGAACTTTACACCAGTAAACTTTACCCTTATCAGTAAAGACTAAAAGCTGGGTTTTGGTGCTCGAAATAAACAAATCAGTGACGTAATCCTCTTCGCGAGTTTCCATCCCTTTTAAGCCCTTGCCGCCACGTTTTTGCACGCGGTATTCTTCTGTAGATATACGTTTAATGTAGCCCGTATTCGTCACTGTCACAACCATTGGTTCATCAGCGATTAGATCTTCATCTTCGATATCAGTTAAATCACCAGTGATTTCTGTTCGGCGTGGATCAGAAAACTTTTTGCGAACATCTTCTAATTCAGCAACTATTATTTTATAAATTTCTTTAACATCTGCTAGTACAAATTTCAGCCAGTTCACTTGTTTGGTTATTTCAGCTAATTCGTCGATAATTTTTTGAATTTCTAAACCAGTTAAACGTTGTAAACGCATTTCTAAGATGGCAATCGCTTGTCTTTCGCTAAACGAAAACTGAGTCATTAATGCTTCGCGGGCTGAGGCCGCTTCTTTCGAAGCCTTAATAGTCGCAATTACTGCATCGATTTGATCAAGAGCTTTTTTCAAACCCAACGTCTCGTCGTTAAATTCCTTGCCCATGTCTTTCCCCTAGCGATCCAGCATCAGCAGCGTGCCTTCAAAGCGCGATACGCAGGGCATAATCGCCTGCCCCTC
>JANOOI010000302.1:0-1608 GCA_031421235.1 Bdellovibrio sp. | reverse complement strand
TGCTGGCTTTGGGAAAACAAAGAATAATGAAATTATTGAGTTTGATCAGTTAGGACAGCGATCTGTACGATTTGTTCCTTTAAGCGCGAAAGATACTGTCGCTGCCATGAAAAGCCTTTGTGACTCTTACCAGGAGCAAATGATAAGTTCACAACTGCCATCATTAATTATTTCAAGTCTTTTTGTATTAGATTTCTTATGTATTCATCCCTTTCGAGATGGCAACGGTCGGGTTTCAAGGCTTCTAAGTCTTTTGTTGCTTTATCAATCAGGATTTAATGTTGGAAGATACATCAGTCTAGAGCGAATAATTGAAGAGAATAAAAAATCGTATTATGAGGCCCTGAAAGCTTCGTCGCAAGGCTGGCATAATCAAACGCATGATCCTCTGCCTTGGATTAACTTTTATTTATCAACTTTAAGATTGGCTTATAAAGAAATGACTTCAGGAAGTGAAGTCATTTCTCATTCTGTTTCTGGTAAAAGTGAAATCATAAAGACAGCTGTATTAAAACAGCTCGGAAGTTTTTCGTTAAGAGAAATTCAACAACAGTGTCCGGATGTTAGTCTACAGATGATTAAAAAGGTTCTGAGTGATCTGAAAAAAAATAAGCAAGTTGTTCTTGTGGGGCGCGGGCGCGGTGCGTTTTGGAAAGTTAAATAGCTTTAAAATTCTAATTTCATCCCAAAGCCGATATCACCGCTAGATAAATCGCCTTCGCCTTCTTCGTTTACAGATTCGGATACTGTTTCTGGTTGGGCATAATACGTATAAAATACATCTAAGAAAGCATTTTCTAAGCCAGATGATCTTAAGGCTTGGGTTGGAGAATCAGGATCAATCCAGGCTTCAATCCAATTTAACTGAAACATGGCGCCGACTTTATAGTGGTAATTCGGGTTTGAATAAAAACTTTCAGATTGGATGCTGGCACCAACTGTGCTTTCTTCTGTCCAATCCATTTGGTGTATTCCTAGTTGCGCGTAAGGAACAATCCAGGGTTCTGAAGTGATATTGTCTAAAGAAAAATTAACAGCAGCTTTGGTGATTGTGACATCAATACCATTAATCTTTTGTTCGTCATTTGAATAACTTCCGGAACCATAACCAACTAATGCAGAAAACGAACCTAATGAAAAATTATATTTTCCACCGATTTCAAAACCCATTACGTTAATAGCCTCTTGATCAGAAAAATCATCATAGTATCGATTCTGCGCAATTGAAAAATAATCCACAGGATTAAATTTTTCATTGTTCACTGAAAATACTAAACCATATTGGCTACGGCGTTCTTTGTAGGGTTTTGTTAAATCACGCATGGTTTCAACTAAAATTTCACCTGATGCTAGTGGTGTAGTGTAATCGCTCTTGATCAGTTCGCCTTTTTTCGGTTGCTGAATTTCTTCAAAAACTATTTCACTAGAATCAGAACTAGATACATCTTTATTAGCGTCGGTTGTTGCTTCAGCGTTGGCTTCATCAAGTGTTAATTGATCTTCTATTTGTTCAAATTCATCTTGTTCTTGTGCTGTTGCAAAATTTGGTAATAATCCAAAAAAAAGAAATAGACTGATAAAAATGGTCGTTTTTTTGACTGTCTGCAT
>JANOOI010000301.1:0-2001 GCA_031421235.1 Bdellovibrio sp. | reverse complement strand
GACAGGTTACAAAAATAGGAAATTTTTCGTTTTTTCGGGCTGTGCAGCTACGGAAGCTGATTTTCGCAACAGGACGTGTCACTATGACGGTGGTTCAGACACGGCCCGTGGCACCAAACTCTTTTCAGAGTTTGGCTATTTTGATGAGAGCAGTTTATTTCGTTTCGGTGGGTGCCGCTGGCACGTTGGTTGTCTGAGCAAAACTTTCAATGAAAAAAACTATGGTCCCCGAAAAATAATAGAAGAAAAAATTTCGAAATTATTATAGCCGTTAAGCTCGTTATTAGACCCTTGTGTTGCTAAAAGTAAGCCCGATTCAACACTGAAAGCCGCATCGTAATTGTAAGTTGCAGCAGATTTCAAAGTCGTCAGCAAAGTTCGTTCATTCGTGGTTGATAAGGCAGAGCTTTTGATTCCGCGGCGGCTGTTAATTTCAATAACCTGCGTGATCGTCCGGTTGAAGTAAACTTTTTGGGTTATTTGCAGATCTGAGCTCCAGGTCCATTGAGAGTTGATCGGGCCCTTTGCTCCGAAACCAAGATCAAAATAAGAATGCGAATATTCACTTAAGCTTGAAAAAACAAATCCAAGACCTGAAAAGCCGTGCAGCTGAATTTTTTCATTCATTTCAAATTCGGTATCACCTGAAATATGACCCTGATGATCCCAACGGTCACTAAATTGATGAAAGTGCCGACTTTCAAAACCCACTAAAGAACTAAAGTTTAACCGAGAGTTTTTTTCCCAGGTTTTTTCGAAATCAAAACCGAGTCCTGAATTCGTAAAACTGGTGTCAGACGTTGCCGCCGAATTATTAATATAATTTCGGTGAAAAATTTTCGGAATCAGCTGATATTCTCCGGCGATGCGACTTTCTTGCAATTGTTCTGTCGATAAATTTAAAGACAGCAAATTATTAGATTTCTGCTTCGAATAATTGAACCAAGAAATCCCTAAATAAAATGGAACATCTTGCGCGTCACCATACCACTTGGAATCAAGCCTTGTGTAGACATCCGCAATAGGCTGTGTCGGCAGCAGATCTGCGTTAGACGTGTAAAACAATCCAAGGCTTTGTTTGCCTTGGATTTGCTTTGATGTTTGTGCGTGTGTTTGTAAGCTTACGAAAAAGGATAAACAGATGATCGCGGCCTGTGCGGAAGCGTTCATTATTATTTTCGTTCTTTGCTGTTTGATTTTTTGTCTTTAAGTTCTTGGCGCTTTTCTTTCATCGCTAGCTTTTTTTCTTTGCGATCCATTTTTTCTAGTTTGCGTTGAGCGTTCTTTTCTTTGCGGTCATTCCTGATGGCTTGACCTAGTTCTCGGGGTGGCACACCTAAAGCTTTAGCGATGGCACCCCAACCCATTTTCTGTTCTGTTCGCATTTGTGAGATTTCTTCTGTCGTTTTTCCTGACAATTCGGCCAAACGATTAATTCTTAGTGTATCGTTAGCGCCTAGATTTTTTTCTACTTCTGCTTCTGATGCTTCTGCTGTTGCTTCAGTCGATGTGGCTTCTTCTGCGGCCATCGCTATGTGAACAGTACCTAAATTAAAAGTGATGCAGGTTAGCGTTAATAAGCCAATCTTTTTTAATGCATTCATGTAAGTCATAAATCTCCTTGAATCGTTTGGTAAAGTTGCTTCCTTACACTACACGTGTGATCTTGATTTCGCAAATTTTTAACTTATGGCAATGTCAAATCAAGACAGAAAGAATTTTTCGTAAAACTTTTGATCGTATTCTTGTGAATTTATTCAAATGTGGTCCAGGGCGCACCATTCGGTCCACAAAAGATAGATCCTTTACACGTTATACCGGAGAACCGTTTAGTTTTGCCTTTAAGCTTAGATTTTGCATATCAAACATCATATGCAACATATTATCGTATTAACTATTTTAGTTTTATCCCTACACAGTTTTGCGCAAAACCAAGTGCCGAAATTCAGCCACTGGCTACCTTCGATACAGCTCAATTTATACAACGAAATCGAAAAATTG
>JANOOI010000300.1:0-2568 GCA_031421235.1 Bdellovibrio sp. | reverse complement strand
GCGTGATGGTTTTTTAAAAAATCACGCATAGTCACAACATTACCTAAGGACTTAGACATTTTACTGCCGCCGAAATTTAGCATATTCACATGCATCCAGGTTTTTACAAAATCATGACCTGTGCAACCTTCGCTTTGGGCAATTTCATTTTCATGATGAGGGAAAATTAAATCTAATCCGCCACCATGAATATCTATTTGATCGCCGAATAAACTTTTAACCATCGCTGAGCATTCAATATGCCAGCCTGGTCTGCCATGGCCCCATGGGGATTTCCATGCGCTACCCGCACTACCTTCATGAGCTTTAGCGGCTTTCCATAATGCAAAATCAAGAGGGCTTTGCTTTTTTTCGTCAGCATCAATCCGAACGCCGACTTTAAGATCTTCAACTTTGCGACCTGATAATTTTCCGTAGTCTTTAAAATTTTCTATAGAATAATTAACATCGCTACCTAGCTTGCTGTCTGTCACGTAGGCTTTTTTATTTTCTATAAGCTTTTCAATCATTTGAATAATATCATTCATATGATCTGATACTTTCGGATTATAATCGTGAGGTTTTAATTCAAGATCAGTAAAATCTTTTTTGTATTCCTTAATATAAAATTCTGAAACTTCTTGGGGTGTTTTTTTTTCTTCCGTAGCGCGATTTATAATTTTATCATCAACATCAGTAAAATTTAATGCGTACTTTACTTGATAACCTGAATGCTCTAACCAATTACGCACAAAATTAAAAAAAACAGGGCCTCGGAAATTACCCACATGTAAATAAGAATAAACTGTTGGACCACACACATACATTGTCACATGTGGCGCCTTTAATGGTCTGAAGTCTTCAGTTTTTTTACCCAGTGAATTATAAATCTTAAGCATGAATATTTCCTAAAATGTAATTCTCAACTAAATTCACACGATGCAGTAAACTTTTTTTCGTCATCAATGGTACTAGTAATTTCACTTCTGTCCCATGAGGTTGGCCAATTACGGCAATACGTAAAGGCATAAATAAATTTTTACCTTTAACTTGGGCTTCGGCCTTGACTGTGTTTTCCATATTGATGAAATCAGCTTCAGTGAAAGATTCTGTGGAATGTTTTTCAATAAGATTTTTCCAAACAGCTAACACTTTTTTTGTGGGCTCCCAAGATAAAGCTTCTTTTGAGTCATCACTGATTTTAAATTTTGAATCATCTAAGTTTGTGTATAACGTGACAGCGTCAGATAAAACTTCCATTTTAACTTTGAATGCTTCTACAGATTTTTGTTGCCATGATACATCTGAATGATAATGAATTCCTTTTTCATCTAAATGAGTTTTAATCATCGACCATAAAGTTTTATCATCTAAAGCACGTAAATGTTGTGCGTTCGTCCATTTAAGCTTCACTCGGTCAAACACAGCACCTGATGAATTTAATCTTTCTAAACTAAATAATTGAGTCATCTCATCTAAATCAAAAATTTCTTTACCTTCAGGATGCGACCACCCCATCAGCGCCATAAAATTATTCATCGCTGATGGCAAATAGCCCTCGAGACGAAAGTTATCACAGGCGACAGCACCTTTACGCTTAGATAATTTTTGACGATCTTCATCAAGCACTAAAGAAATATGACCAAACTGTGGCTGGGCCCAGTTCATAGCTTCATAGATCATTAACTGACGAAGCGTGTTTGGTAAATGCTCTTCAGCACGTAACACGTGAGAGATTTTCATCATGTGATCATCGACCACACAACAAAAATTATAAACTGGCATGCCGTCTGATCTGAGCAACACAAAATCCCCAACCATATCTGATGGAAATTTAACTTCACCGCGGATTAGGTCATGCAGAATATAATCTTTACGTAAATGTTTTGTCTTAAATCTGACAACTGGTTTTTTGCCCGATGTTTTCATTTCAGCTTCGGCTTGTGCCAAAGTCCAATCAGCAAAAGGTGATTCAACATGAGCATTTTGATTAATGACTTTTATCTTTTCACGTTCAGCATCGATTTCAGCATCGGTCATGAAACAATAAAAAGCTTTACCATTAGCAAGTAATTCATCAGCGACTTTTTTATAAATATCTAATCGTTGTGATTGCCTGTAAGGCGCGTACGGGCCGATATCTTTAAGTGTGACGGGGTCAACGCCTTCATTCCAGTTAAGACCCAACCATGTCATGTCAGAAACCATCATCTTTAGAGACTCATCAGTCGATCTAGCTTGGTCAGTGTCTTCGATGCGTAAAATAAATTTTCCGTTATTTTTTTGAGCAAATAAAAAATTAAACAAAGCAGATCGTGCTCCGCCGACGTGTAAAAAACCAGTTGGGCTTGGAGCAAATCGTGTGCGAACTTCAGTAAAACCAGGATTAAATAACGGCTGCATTGACATAGGACTCCTCAAATAAAAAACCGAGCTTTTGCTCGGTTTTTATTTTGTCCTAAATTTTAGAGGCCGTACAGTTTTACTTGATAAAAACTATTGAAAGATATCTTTAATATCTTGATCCTGCGTCACGATTTCTTGAACCTCAGGGGCTAAGTTAAGTTCTTTAACTAATAGGTTTCTAGC
>JANOOI010000299.1:0-3554 GCA_031421235.1 Bdellovibrio sp. | reverse complement strand
ATTCAACGTCAGTCGCCAGCTACAAGTTGTGACTGAATTATTCGCGACAAAAATTAACGACATTAAAGTAAAAAATATCCAAGCAGCTGCATCAATGTTCTTCACATTCATCCCCAGAAATCCTGCGGCATTGTTATCAGGTTGGACTTACAACGATCCACGAACGTACAGCAAGTTTCCAGAACCATCACAAGAAATACAGCCGTACACAATGCAGTACGGAAGCTGTAACGATGACCGAGGCGCAGGTAACGAAAATGTTTATTCATCAATATCGGAAGCCGATCCGGAAAATCAACCAGCAACCCCTGGTAATTGTGTTACAGGTGGTCGTACGGGGTATTCAGTTAAACTAATCTCATCAGATCTAGTTCGTGCAAAGACAGAGCACAAAGATTTAGGTGGCCCCGGTACAGGCAATTCACGTATTGCAAATCCTGTTGATGAGAATTTCTTGAAGTTTCAATGATTTGAACAGCTTTACTAAATTGCCGTTATGTGGCAAAATAGTTTGACCAAATTGCCGTTATGTGGCAAAATAGTCATATATGAAAATCAAACGTAGCCTTATAAATACAATTCAACAATTTTGTTTAGAAAGCAAAAAAATGGCTTTTATTTCAGGGCCAAGACAAGTTGGTAAAACGACTTTATCTAATCAGCTAAGCGAAGGTTATGATCAGAAAAAATATATAACGTGGGATGATCCGCGAATTAGAAAACAATGGGCAAGCAATCCTAGTCATTTCACAAACGAATTTAATAAAAAAGAAAAATCAGTTATTATCGTCGATGAAATTCACAAGTCTAAATTGTGGAAAACACAGTTAAAAGGTTTATGGGATCAGCGAATCCAGAATTTAGATATCATAGTGACAGGATCGGCGCAGTTGAATGTATTAAAAAAAGCAGGCGACAGCTTGGTTGGACGATTCTATCATTTTAATTTGCATCCGCTAACGGTTGGTGAATTACTCGGAAAAAGTGTTGAACCAGAACAATTGATAGAAATTATTAAAAATAATGACTACTCAAAGCCAGATAAAAAATTTAGTGAAACTTATGAGAAATTAAAAAAGATGAGTGGCTTTCCTGAGCCCTTTTTGATGTCGAGTTCACGAGAGTTCAATCTATGGCAAAAAACTAGATTAGACCGAATCATCAGAGAAGATCTACGGGATTTATCTAGGCTGCCAGATTTATCCGCTATCGAAGTGTTAGCCAGTTTGTTACCTGAAAGGGTAGGGTCAGCACTATCTATTGAGAATTTACGACAAGAACTTGAAACTTCGTACAACACAATAAAAAGATGGCTGTTAAGTTTGGAAGCAGTTTACTACCATTATACAATAAGACCCTACTCAAATAAAATAGCTAATTCTTTAAAAAAAGAACCTAAGATTTATTTGTATGATTACACCGAAATTCAAGACGAAGGCGCTTTATATGAAAATATAATCGCAAATCATCTCTATAAATCTTGTCACTATTGGACAGATGCTGGGTATGGCAGTTTTGAATTGCATTATGTGCGAACAAAACAACAAATTGAAATAGACTTTTTGATTACTTGTAATAAAAAACCATGGCTTGCCATTGAAAGTAAAAAATCATTCAAACCAATGTCGAATGCAGTCATTAATTTGCATAAAAAGTTGAACTGCCCTTTAGTAATTTTAACAACAGAAGAAGTTAAACCCACAGTTAATGTCGTCGACAAATCTGTCATTGCTCATGTGCCAATAGCTTATTTTCTGCAACTAATCTGTTAAAATACCGACTAAAGACGCCATAGCGTATAAATAGGTATTTACACGCTATGGCGTATAAGATAAACTATATACGTTGGAGCGTATATGAAGAAAAAAACTGTGAAGAAAAAACCCCAGACAATACCCTTATTTTTACGAAGTATTCAAGAAGTAGCTCCTACAGTAGAACGGTTAAGAAAACAAAAAGGATGGACGCAAACTGAATTGGCAAAAAAAATCGGTGTACGCCAAGGGACGATTTCTGATCTAGAAAAAAAAGACAAAGTACCAACGTTGAAAACACTATTCGCCATTTTAGCAGCCCTTGATTATGAAATCAAAATTTCACAACGTATGCATAGCGATGATCCGTACAAAGGGTTGTTCTAATGCAGCAAAAATTAAATGTTTTTATGAACCACATTCATATCGGTGAATTGATTCAGAATAAAAAAAATCAATTGGTTTTTACTTATTCGGAAAGCTGGTTGTTAAACCCGAAAGTTTTTTCATTTTCTTTACCTTTTAATCTGCGGGAAGAACCATACACTGGCTCAGTCGTTTTTAATTATTTTGATAATTTATTACCAGATAATGTCAGCGTTAGAAAAAAAATTGCGCAGCTGACCCATGCGAATAGTTCTGAAGTTTTTGATCTTTTAGTTCGTATTGGTAAAGATTGTGTTGGCGCCCTGCAGTTTGTTTCTGAAGATGAAGTTTTGCCAACTTTACAACAACCAGAAGGTGAATTGGTATCTGATGCTGAAATTTTAAAGACAATCAAAAATTTAGAATTTTATCCATTAGGTTTAGGATCAACAAAAGACTTTCGATTATCATTAGCTGGTATGCAGGAAAAGACCGCTTTCTTGAGATATAAAAATCAATGGTTAAGACCGAAAAATTCTACACCGACTACGCATATTTTTAAGCCTGCTATGAATTCAGAAAAGGCACCAGTGTCTTTGATGAATTCAGTCGAAAATGAATGGCTTTGCGCACAAATAGTTCAAGCCTTTGGATTGCCAGTCGCGAAAACAGAAATGCTTGAAATAGATTCGTATAAAATTTTAGTTATCGAAAGATTTGACCGTTTATGGAGAGATGATTTTTTAATTCGATTACCTCAAGAAGATTTTTGCCAAGCATTGTCGATTTCTTCTGAGCATAAGTATGAAATTGATGGCGGCCCAGGTCTTAAAACTATAATGACAATTTTAGAAACATCAAAAAATCGTGAACAAGATCGTAAAAATTTTATGAAGGCTCAAATCTTATACTGGGCCTTAGCAGCAATAGATGGGCATGGTAAAAATTTTAGTTTGTTTCATTCCCCAGAGGGCTATATGTTGACTCCGCTTTATGATATCATTTCAGCGGCACCCTTAGTTAAAAATCAAAAAATCCAATTTCAAGATTTAAAAATGTCTATGTGTATAGGCGATAAGCGTCGCTATAAAATTTCAGAAATTCAAAGAAGGCATTGGCAACAAACAGCAAAAATTTGTCACTTTTCTGATCAAGAAATAGAACAAGTCATGCAAGAATTGATTGATCTTGTTGATACAGTCATCCAACAAGTGAGCAAAAAAATACCTCAAAATTTTCCTCAAATCGTAAGTAATTCTATATTTGATGTTTTATCGAAAAATATAAAATTATTAAAAACTTAAATCGATGGCTCATTCTGATACAAACACTATATTATTTAAGTTTCTGGACCAAAGACCGATAAGGTATAGGCATAGGGGGACTTGTGACATCGAATCATTTTCTATTAATAATCCTATATTTTATTTCCAA
>JANOOI010000298.1:0-1556 GCA_031421235.1 Bdellovibrio sp. | reverse complement strand
TCAACAATTTTAGTTTTCAAAAATGGAAAAGAAGTTGGACGAATTTTAGGAGAAACCAATAAAGATAAAATTCGCGAATCAATTTTGAAAAGTATCGCTATAAAATAATAAAAATTTTCGGAGAAACTTATGATGACCTATTTGCTCAGTTTCGGCGCAGGGACGCTGACGGCCCTATCGCCTTGTATACTGTCAGTTCTGCCTATTATGGCTGGCAGCTCGATGAGTGAAAGAAAATCCGGCCCTATTTATCTCGCAGCAGGAATGATTTCTTCACTTGTAATTATGGGTCTGGTGTTTAGTTCGGTAGTTAGCATTTTGGGTTTAAGCGAAGAAAAAATCCGATGGATTTCAGCATTCTTACTCGTGATTTTTGGAATTATCTTGATGATTCCAAAATTAAAAGATGGGCTGAATTCAAAATTTCAAAACATAGGTAACGCGGCTTTCAAACAGAGCCGCGCCTTTGATTCTAAAAAGCGCTTCGGACAGTTTGGAATTGGATTTCTACTTGGGGCTGCATGGAGCCCTTGTGTCGGACCCACGCTTGGTATTGCACTTAGTTTAGCTGGAACTCGAGGGGGAATGGTTGATGCGGCACTCATGATGACACTGTTTGGAATTGGTCTAAGTATACCGCTTCTTGCAATCGCATACGGTCTTCGCGGATTCATACAATCTAAAAGAGCAGGTCTAATGAAATGGAACCAAATTGGAATGCAATGTCTTGGGGGTTCAATTGCACTCGTAGGAATTATGATGTTAACAGGTTTTGATAAATTATTAGAGTCGTCTCTTTCGTCGAACTTACCGATGTGGTTTCTTCAGCTATCAAGTTCTATTTAAAGTTTCACTAGGACAGCAGGACTCAGACACGCGCAAGTACCTTACGACTACAGAAAATCGGACGGTTTACTAGTGCACCATCACAGTAACTTTCATAGACGTTATTTATATTCATGTTTTTTAAAAAAATCCGGGCTTCCCCACGTTGAAGTCCTTGATTCATATAAAAGCTTCGCTCTAGCAACATAAACCCACTTAGTGAAAGAATCCAGATTACCAACCAGTGCCGCGGCCAAAACAACCGTGATGGCAAAGTCAGTTAATTTATCGAAGTTCATATTGATCTCCATTCTTGACAAGATGTCCGGACTTAATTCTTTTAATAATGTTGTCTATTGAATTGAACGACCAAGTCTTACCCATTGGTGACAAAACTCGTTTTTCATTCAACTTCGTTGCTATGGAATTTAAAGACCGACCCGATTTCCATAGGTTTATAATCTGAAGTAAAGTCGGATACTCTTTCGGGTGCTTTACAACCCGGCCTTCAAAGTACGCGAAGCCATAGGGCGGCTTCACATTTTTCTTGCCCGCGATTCTTTGTGTGGCCCGGTTACATTCCGGAAAGGCAGGCCTAATTGGAATTTCAAGCGTAAGCGATCCATCAGCCCTGTTTGAGCGCGCATAAAAATATAGTCAAACTGACTTCAACGAAAAGGAGTCAGCGTGAAAAAACTAAACCAAGTCAAAATAGAATACTGGCGCAACCA
>JANOOI010000297.1:0-3837 GCA_031421235.1 Bdellovibrio sp. | reverse complement strand
TTCCCGTTTTGAAAATAAAAAAATACCCTTATTTTTAACTGAAGACTGGGGCCATATAATAATTAAGGTGAATTAAACCGAAAAAAATACTATTTCGGCTTAGACTCCGAAATAGTATTTTTTTGATACGAGAACTAAATAATTAAACCTTATACGGTCTGTATTCCATACCTAAGTCTTTAGCGACAGGCTCGTAGCATACATATCCGCCATAAACATTTAGACCTTTCATAAGCGCCTTGTTTTTAGCGACAGCGTCTTCAACGCCCATTGCTGCCAACATCGATCCGTATTTTAAAGTCACATTAGTTAATGCGTATGTTGATGTTCTTGGAACCACACCTGGCATATTAGGAACACAATAATGGATTACTCCATCAACTTCATATGTTGGTATTTGATGAGACGTTGGACGGCAAGTTTCAATACAGCCACCTTGATCCACGGCCACATCAACAACAACAGATCCACGCTTCATCGCTGAAATCATTTCTTTTGTAACCAACGTAGGCGCTTTGTGACCAGTAATCAATACTCCGCCCACAACCAAATCTGATTCAACAACTGATTCTTCGATATTTTTTGCATTTGAAAATAATGTTTGGCAACGGCCCTGAAAAATATCATCAAGATATTCTAAACGTGCTGTAGATACATCAAGAATAGTCACTTGTGCGCCAAGACCTATCGCCATTTTCGCAGCGTTTGTTCCAACAACACCACCACCGATGATAGTGACTTTAGCGGGTTTTACTCCAGTAACTCCACCTAATAAAATTCCTTTACCACCGTGATCTTTTTGTAAATAAAAAGCTCCAACTTGTGTCGCCATACGACCTGCAACTTCAGACATCGGAGTTAATAATGGTAAAGAACCGTTTTCTAATTGAATCGTTTCGTAAGCAATCGCTTTAACTTTTCTTTCAGCTAAAACTTTAGTTAACTTAGGTTCTGCAGCTAAATGAAGGTAAGTGTAAAGAATTTGATTTTCTTTCAACATTTCATATTCATCAGGAAGTGGTTCTTTCACTTTCATGATCATATCGGCTTTAGCGTAAACTTCTTTTTTAGTATCGATAATTTTAGCGCCCGCTTTTTCATACTGTTCGTTTGTGATGCCGCTACCAACGCCCGCATCCTTTTCAACGATCACAGTGTGACCTTCTTTTGTGAATTGCTTAGCGCCCGCTTCCGTCATACCAACGCGGTTTTCGCTGATTTTAATTTCCTTAGGTACACCAATAATCATTTTATCCTCCGATAAATTTTAAAAGATTAGGAACTGTTAGTTTTAATTTCTAAAGTAAAGACGGTTATTATTATGGATTTTATGAAATAGATCAACTACCGACTCAACTCATAAACTTCGCTACAAGCTCCATTGTGAAAATTTACGAATTTCATTCGATACATCGGCACCCAACTCAACAAAACGGTAGCTTTGAGGCTGAGACACGATCTTTTTGACCAGTTTATTCATAACGTCATGACCTGCTTTGTGAAGAACTAAATGCCCCATTAGTGGCATTTCTAAAGTCACTAGATCCCCTAAAGCATCTAAAACTTTATGCCTGACGAATTCATCTTTGTATCTTAAACCATCAGGGTTAATGACTTTGTGGTCATCAAGGACAATACAATTATTCAGCGACCCGCCCCTAGCAAGCCCCGCTGATTTCATTTGTTCCACTTCTTTTAAAAAACCAAATGTTCTAGCCGGTGCAATTTCTCTGGCAAAGGACTGTTCCGTGATTTCCAAATCTAACGTTTGTTTGCCAATCATGGGATGAGGAAAATCAATCGTCACACCCACACGTAACCCATGGTAAGGTAAAACGTAAGCATGCTTATCGCCTTCGCTATAACTGATTGGTTCTGTTATATAGCAATACTTTCGGGGTTCATCTAGTTCAATCATTTCAGCGCTCATTAAGGCTTGAGTAAAATAAATTGAACTGCCATCGCAAATTGGAATTTCTGGACCATCAAGTTCAATATACACATTATCAATTCTTAGCGCAGACAGCGAAGACACACAGTGTTCGATCGTAGCCACTTTGAAGAACTCTCCACCGATCACTGTTTGGTAACTAACAGCTTGGACATGACTAGCGGAAACCTTAAGATATGGCTTATTTGGCAAATCAGTTCTAATAAAATAAACGCCGGTATTCGCAGGAGCTGGTTTGAATCGTAATGTACATGATTCGCCAGAATGAATGCCTACACCTTTAATTTCAACTGTTTTACGAATGGTTTTTTGAAAAAACATAATTGCTGTTTCTTTCTTATTATTTAAAAATAATTTATAAATTTTGCGTGGGTTTAAATAAATCCATCTGTTTAGAAAAATTTGTCAAAGTTCGTCCACGAGCCGTTTTTTGAATAAACCCTTCTTGAATTAAAAAAGGCTCGTAAACTTCTTCTAAAGTTTCACGATCTTCACCTAAAGCTGCGGCCAAAGTATCAATACCGACTGGTCCACCTTCATATTTTTCAGACATTAATCTTAAAATTTTACGATCCATATCATCAAGACCATTTTTATCTACACCTAATTGATCTAATGCATATAACGCTAAATCATGAGTAATCGTGCCGTCGCCTTTGACCTGCGCATAATCACGAACACGTTTTAATAACCGATTTGCGATACGTGGCGTCCCGCGCGCACGACGTGCAATTTCATCAGCCCCGTCAGATGACATTTGTAAGTCTAACAACTGAGCCGATCGGGTGATAATTTTTTTAAGAGATGCCCGGTCATAAAACTGTAAACGCTCTTGGATTCCGAAACGATCGCGAAAAGGATTATCTAATAATCCAGCCCGCGTCGTGGCGCCAATTAATGTAAACGGCGCTAACTGAAATTTCATCGACATGGCTCCAAGACCTTCACCGGTTATGATATCAATGTAGTAATCTTCCATGGCCGTATAAAGATATTCTTCGATTGTGCGATTTAATCTATGAATTTCATCAATAAATAAAATAGAAAAAGGTTTTAGGCTTGTTAACATTGCTGCCAAATCACCTTTTTTATCTATTGCTGGCGCCGATGTAACCTTAATTTCCACGTCCAATACATGAGCAATGATTTGGGCTAGTGTGGTTTTGCCTAACCCTGGTGGGCCAAATAATAAAGTATGATCTAAGGGCTCTTGACGATTTTTTGCGGCTTTTACAAAAACTTTAATTTTTTCTTTTACATCTTCTTGTCCGGGAAAGTCTTCAAATTTTTGCGGTCGAAGTTTGTTTTCCCACTTTGTTTCTGTTTCAAATTGTGCAGTTTCTAAAATACGACTCATAATGTGTGACCTGTTAATTTTTGTAGACCTTGACGAACACCATCTTCAATCGAAGTGCTCATCGCTACTGAAGAAATGTATTCATCAACCAGCTGCGGCTTAAATCCTAAATTCACCAAAGCTGAAGCTATCTGACGATGCGTTTCTGATTTCACTTCATGTCTTGATTTAACTTTTCCCTTTTGATCAATGATCACTAATTTTCCTTGTAAAGTCAGAATAATTTGTTCCGCCGTTTTCTTACCGACTTTAGGTAAACCTGATAAAGCTTTGGCATCACCAGCTTCTATCCACAACTGAATTTGCGTAAGTGGTCCACCCGACATAATCGTCATAGCCATCTTTGGACCAACGCCGTTAACTTTTAAAAGTTGCATAAAAAATTCTTTTTCAGGTTTTGTTAAAAAACCAAATAATGTAAAAGCGTCTTCGCGCACATGTGAATAAATCCAAAGTGATAAATTTTGACTAATCAAAACGTGGGCATCAGATATCGTTTGCTGGGTGCTTGTGATTTCGTAGCCAATAC
>JANOOI010000296.1:0-22136 GCA_031421235.1 Bdellovibrio sp. | reverse complement strand
GATTCTGATGATGAACGGGGTATAAAAGCAGCGTTTTGGCATGCAGAATACGCAGCATCAAATCAATGTTACAGGGACGATGCCTCTTTGGCAGTGATTATCATTTCTGATGAAGATGTGAGATCAGTTGGCGGAGACGCTTCGCGTGTACATTACGGCTACGAATTATTCCCGCTTGAAGCTGAAGATCTGCCACAAAATTACGTAAATAAAGTAAAGCAAAAATTTGGAATGGATAAGCGTTTATCTGTGAATTCAATTATTGTTAGACCGGGAGACACAACTTGTATGGCACAACAAGATGCTGGTGGAGCGAAAAGCCAGTACGGTTACAAGTACCACGAGCTATCACAATTAACGAACGGTTTTTCTTCAAGTATTTGTGAAAATGATTACTCACAAAATTTAAATTACTTTAAAGACCGTATCGTCAGTTCATTGTCATCGATTCCGCTAGAATGTAGTCCTGTGGGATCAGTCAATGTGACATTTGTTCCATCACTAACTGATGTGAGCACAACAATTCAGAATAATTCGCTGGTCTTCAATCCTGCAGTCCCTGTGGGATATCAGATTAATTTAAAGTATAATTGTGCAAGTAATTAATTAGAAATAGATTAAGAGATATAGAAAAAGCTCGCTAAATATTAGCGAGCGCTGTCTTTAATGAATAAAGTTAAGTAATGACGAACTAAATATTGAGGTTGAAAACTTTGGCTTTTGTATGACCAAAGAACTTCTTCGAAGGCTCCCCATTTTGATTCAATCAATTCTTCATCCATTACGATAGTCACTTGCTCTTTAGCTTGAGGTTGAGGGATAGACATATTGCCAACATAATGAAATCGAACACTGATAACACCAGCTGATTTAATTGAAAAAATCATTTTGTAACCATTACGAAACAACATGAAATCCGCGTGCGTTTTAGCAATACCATAAATTTTAATACGACCTAAAACAGAAGGTTTTAATTCGTTAAATTGTGCGCAGGCTTCAGCGAAGTCAGCTTTAAGTTGTAATAGAAATTGAATCGACTCGTTCACCAAAATTCTTTGAGTATCTAAACCTAGGTTCATGTCGATCATGACCGATTTTTCTAGTTGTTCATCAGCTGAAACAAGTTCTCGTACCCATGTTGGATTGACTTTATTTGTTTCCATAGTTCACACTCCATCTCTAGTTTTCTAGGACACAGTGTGTCTTGTCAATGGTTAATGGTGGTCAATAAAGGCTAATAACCGCCAGATTTCGATTTAAAATCAAATTAAAGGCCACCGATTTGTAGGCTCAGGGCTATTTGGGGCGAAGAATCAGCATAGCGATCAGCAAAGGGATAATAACCACCCACGATAAAATTCACTGGCAAAAAATAACCAATCGTCGTTTCAAGTCGAACTTCTAAACCAGCTGTTGAAAAAATTTCGTTCATGTCATGGCTAACAACATTTGAGTTTTTATCAATCGACAATCCACGATGAGTTAAAGCATCAAATATGACAGCTCCGTTCAGACGTTTTAAAAAATAAGGATCAGTGCCGGAACCTTTATTTAAAGTTTCAATCGGAAAACGGTATTCGGTGTTTATAGTCACCATTCGTGTCCCAAAGAATTGTCCTTGAGCGTAACCTCGCAATGTAAATTCAGGAACATAGGTATCACTTGAACTACTAAACGCTGCATTACTTGCACCGTAACGATTTGAAACTTTTTGATAGGTGTGAATAAAATTTATTTTATTCGCGATCGAATGATCTTCAGGTAACCATTTTGAAAAATAATAATTTAAAGATCCCAACGTTTGATCATAGTCACTGAATAAAGATGATGTTTGTTTGTCGCTGGCCTTATTCGATTCATGCCGTACAAAAAATGAAAAACCTGACATTGGATAAATCTGTAGAATATTTTTTTCAAATGATGAATAAAGCATTTGTGCATATAAGCCAGAGTGTTCAGTTTTTAGAACAGTGTCTTTAATTGATGAATAAAGTATTCCTACATTCAAAATTAAATTTGGACTTAATGAGACTGTGTCCGGAATAAAGCCTAGGCTGTGTTGATCGTTTTCATAGATGAGCTGGCTTTGTCCGAAAAGCTTAAATGTTTTAGCTGACGTCAGGTTGATGGGCCAACTTTGTGTTGAATTTAAATAATTTAAATTATAGCCCGCTTTCTTAATAGCTGTGTCGTAATCTATGCTCAAATCATAACGATGTTTCATCAGCGGGTCTTGGCCAGAAGTGATGATTTGAAAATACAGATTTTGATCGCGACTTGAGGTTGAAATAAACGGAATGAAATATTGCGGATAAATATATTTAAGAACAGAGGCCTCGTTAGTTTCGCAAATGTTTTGACACGAAAAATCTTCAGGACGATCGTATTTAATATCTTTGTAGCGATCGCGGATTGGATTTTTAATAACAGGCAGTTTTTTAACATCCGTTGTTTGGAATTCATGGACTTGCATACCATTTGAAGTCATAACCGCCGCGTACACTGTACTTGAATCAGCAGAAACATCAAAATCATAACCGCCTGTTTCAAAATTTGTGATTGCGGTCACGTTATTATCACGCATTTGATAAATGTTATTTACGCCATTGTCTGTTGCTGTAAAATATAAAGTTTGGTTTATATTTTTAATATTTTCAATATTTTGGTGCACCATTTTAAAGGGCACTAAGCTGCGGCTTTCAATTGAAAACGAAAACACTTGTGATTCACCTTTTTCTGTTTTGATAACAACTAATAGTTCATCTGCTGAATAATTTTGAATTTCAATAATGCGTTGATTAAATGGTGTTTCAAGTAGCTTAGTGATGTATTTTGTCTGGATGTCCAATCGGTTTATTTGCGTTTTGCCGGAAAATGTAGAAATGTAAAAAATATGATTCGGATTTAAACCAAAAATAGGACCACGTGCTCTGGCGCTAAAAGTTAGTTGGTCATTTTTTTCAGTTATAAAGTCATAAAAATAAAGATCAGAAAAGCTTTCTCTTAAGTTAATCTGTTTAACTTTGGCGTAAAGAATTTTATTCTCTGTGGGGTGAAATTCAAAACTAGAAACTTCACCAGAAGGCTGCTTAGGAAATTTCACTTTTTCCCAATTCTGTGATTCATTTTTTTTATAAAAATTAAGTTTTCGTCCTGATTTGTCGAATGAAATAAGACCTAAGATATTTTTCAAACTACTCCAACGAGGGTTTTCACTTGATGCTAATTTAGAATCAATCAGTCTGATTTGAGTCGCAGAACTAGTCTGAATTTTAGCGATTTGTTCTTCGGCTATATTTTCGTAATTTTGCAAAGCATTTAAATAATTTTGTTCGTAGCGAATTCCAAAGGCTTGCAAATGCGCATCTTCAATAGCAAAGGGTACTTTTTCAGATTGACGAATCGTCAGATCATTGAAGACATCTATATTCTTAGTCGCCGCCATGTGACCCATTAAAATTGACCCAAATAAATAAGGTCGTCCACCGTAGGGCCAATTGGGCAAAGCTTCATTAATTTCTGCCAGTGAATACTTAAATAGTTTTTTATCTAAAACAAGAGCTCTTAAAGCAGCATCCTGATAATACGATCGGTTTCGACCTTGGTGTGAAAAATGAGTTTCAATTTCAACCGCCATGCCCTCTTTCCACCAAGAAGGCATCAGCATGTTTGGTGCTACGATATTTCCAAAAATGGGTTTTAAAAACTTATAAAAACTGTTTGCAGGATACATCTGAAAAATGTGGGTTAATTCGTGGATAAACAATTCTTGGCCCCATTCGCCAGCTTCGGATAGGGTTTCGCCTTTGCCGATTTGAACGGGGTAAACCATAATATGGGGGTAAGGTATCATCGTAGCAAATCCATTTGATACATCAGTTGAATCGTTAATGATGACAACAATTTTGTCAGTGGGACGATCTGTGAATACTGTGGCTAGTGCTGCGTATGAGTTTTCAGCAATTGTGGCGTAATACAGACCTAAGTCTTGATGCTCAGCAGAATAAAATATTGAAAAATGAGGTGTTTCCAAAGTATTCCAGCTTGCATGAGGTGCGCCGATTCTTTGCGCAAAGGCCGAATGAAGGTTAGCAATTAAAATGACTGTCAGAAAAACACACATAAGAATAAGATTTTTAAGCATGTTTAATTGTTCATCTCCAATCGGAGTTTGACAAGGTTTTACAATGGTCTAAATTAGTGTTGTTATAAGAATGATTAACAACGAGGAGAAACACATGAAAAATAAACAGGCAAACAATCTACAAAATATTTTAAAAATGGTTTTAATTTTAACTTTAGTTTCAAGCTGCTCACTTTTTAGAAAAAAAAGCACTGATGATTCGTTAGTTAAAAATGAATCAAATGTAAGCGGAAGTTCTGAAAAATTAGACGGGTCGCCATTAAATATGGGCGCAACAGGTAGCGACTCAGGAAGCGTAGACGGCTTATCAAGCGTGTTCTTTGAATATGACACTGCAACTTTAGCTACAACAGAAAAAGAAAAAATCTCAGCCAATGCGGCATGGATGAAGAAAAACACAAATGCAAAACTAACAATTGAAGGTCACTGTGATCAACGTGGATCAAGCGAATACAATTTAGCTTTAGGTGAAAGACGCGCTAATGCTGTTAAGCAAATGTTGACGTCAGCGGGGGTTCCTTCTGCGCGGTTAGCAACTGTTAGCTTTGGTAAAGAAAAACCATTAGTAGACACTGACACAGAAGAAGCGATGTCACGTAATCGACGTGCTAATTTTGTTCCAATTCAGTAGATGATGAAATTTGTTTTAAAAGCTTTGTACATATTCAGTTTTTTGCTCTGTATTTTTCTTTTTGGTTGTGTCACCACACCGCAGCCTAAATCTGAATATGTTCTAGCAAAAATAGCCATCGATGCGGCAAAAGCCGTGCAAGCTGCCAGATATTCTCCGGGATTCTGGCATCAGGCTGAAGAAAGCTATCGGCGTGCTAAAATACTTTATTCTGAGCGGGAACACGAACAGGCCCGACAGTTGTTCGAAAATGCGCGGATCTCGGCTGAAAAAGCAGAAAACTCTGCACGTTTGATTCGACAAAAAAATGGAGATGTCCTATGATAAAAATCATTTTAGCAATTTTTTTATTTTTAAACCTAACAAGCTGTTTGAAAACCAGAAGTGAATTAGGATCTCAGTATCAATCACAAGTTTACGCCCAAAAACAAGCTGATAATCAGACTTTGCCAAACAGTGGAACAGAACCAAAAATTGATGAGCGTGACGAATTAATCCGCCAGTTAAATGGTCGTTTGGAAGCCCTTGAAAAACAGCTCAGTGATGTGCAGCTAGCTAAAAATAATTCAGGTGTTGATGCGGAAAAAATACAATTATTGCAAGATTCTTTAGTCAAAATGGAAACACAAATCCAAAAATTAGAAAATGAAGCCGCATTAAAACCATCAGATTCCAGAGTCGTTGTTCCAATGAAAACAGAAAAAGCAGTTGCAGCACAAGCGCCTCCTGCAAAAAAAACTGGTTTTGACGAAGCTCAAGCGCTTTATGCAAACAAAGATTTTAAAAAAGCTATTCTTGAATACGAAAAATTCGTAAGTGCTAACCCAAAAAATAAAAATGTTCCTGAAGCAAAATATAAAATTGGAGCGTGCTTTGAAGCTATGGGCATGAAAGACGAAGCCCATTCATTTTATGAAGAAGTGGCTTCTCTTTACGGCGGATCAACATACGGTAAAAAAGCCAAACAAAAAGTTTCAAAAAAATTATAAGTTGGGAAGACCTATTGTTAAAAAAAATCCTTTCGGTCGAAACTAGTTGCGACGATACGTCTGTTGCCATCGTGCAAAAGGATGGTTTTGTTTTAGCACAGTCATCGGCCAGTCAGGATTTAGAACATGCCCCGTATGGCGGTGTCGTCCCAGAAATCGCTAGTCGGAATCATTCTGTTGCCATTTTACCCTTAATCGAAGAAACACTTAAAAAAGCCAATTTAAAAATCACTGATCTTGATGGATTTTCCGTTACAAACAGACCGGGTTTAATCGGATCGCTGATTGTGGGCTTGATGACAGTAAAAGCATTAGCGCAAGCCTATAAAAAACCTTTTGTCGGAGTAAATCATTTAGAAGGTCACTTGCTGGCTCCTTTTTTAAAAGATGCAGACTATCAACCGGATGAAAATTTTAATTATCCTTACATCGCTTTAGCCGTCAGTGGTGGTCATACCAGTCTGTATTGGGTTGAAGAATTTGGAAAATACACAATCGTCGGAACAACAAAAGACGATGCAGCGGGTGAAGCATTTGATAAATTCGCCAAAATGGTGGGCTTAGGTTATCCAGGTGGAATTCAAGTTGATCGTTTAGCAAAAAATGGAAATAAAATGGCTTATGATTTCCCACGAAGCCTTATCAATGAAAAAAATTTGATGATGAGCTTTAGCGGGCTTAAATCATCGGCTCATCGACTACTATCACAAATGTCACCGGAAGATATTGAAAAAAATAAGAATGATCTTTGTGCATCTTTTCAAGAAGCAATTGTTGATGTGTTAATTCATAAAGCTACATCAGCTTTAAAAGTTTATAAAACAAAACAGCTTGTCATCACTGGGGGCGTCAGTGCCAATTCACGTTTACGTGAACAGGCTGAGCATTTGAAAACAAAAGGTATTTCAGTGATAATACCACCGATTCGCTATTGTACTGATAATGCAGCCATGATTGGCTACGTCGGTATTAAAAAAATATTAAATAGTGAACAGGCCCAATTAGATTTAGGTCCATCATCATCATCCTACGAACATGATTTTAAAACAAATTTGGTTGAACTAATATGATAACCTTTAAATCAGCCAAAGAACGACTAATCGAACGAAAAAATGAACTTTTCCATAGAACAAAAAGATCATTGGGACAAAACTTTTTAGTTTCTGATGGTGTTATAAATAAAATTATTGAAGCAGTCGCTGAAGAAAATCCTACACAGTTATTAGAAATCGGACCAGGTTTAGGCGCTTTAACGGATGTGCTTAAAGAACAATATAAACAGTACACACTGATCGAACTTGATAAATCACTGGTTGAATACTGGAATAATCAAAACATGACTGTTATCGAAGGGGATGCTCTACAAATCGAATGGGGGAATATTAAATATGACGTTCTGGTCAGTAATTTACCCTATCAAATTTCATCATCAATAGTCATTGATCGCAGTCTTGATCAACTGCAATGTCGTTCAATGATCCTCATGTTTCAAAAAGAAGTCGCACAACGAATTAGAGCGCTTCCTAAAACTGAAGACTACGGTATGCTGTCAGTTATTGCTCAAGAATTTTGGACAATTAAAACAGTCTGTGATGCTGGACCGCGGGATTTTTTGCCAGCGCCAAAAGTGGCCAGTCGTGTTCTTAAATTCCATCAAAAAAAATCTGACATCCAGTTTAAAGAAAAATATTTGGCCTTTGTTAAAAATTGTTTCAAACAAAGACGACGAATTTTAAAGTCTAATTTGCTATCAAGCCAAAGCGAATCTTTTCTGAAGTGGGCCGAATCTCATAATCTATCTGATAAGGTCAGAGTCGAAGAATTATCACCGATGCAGATAAAAAATCTTTATTTTTATTTAGAAAGTAATCAATGAGCATTTTAATTATTCAGGAAAATAAACAAGCCCGGTTCAATTATTTCATTAGTGAAACTTATGAAGCTGGTCTTGTCTTAACAGGCAGTGAAGTTAAATCATTGCGCAAAAAAAACATCCAATTTAAAGATTCCTATATTGCTTTTAAAAATAACGAGGCCTATTTACAAAATGCACATATATCAGAATATACAGCCAGCAGTTATAATAATCACATTCCTGAAAGATTACGTAAGTTGTTATTGAATCAAAAAGAACTTGTTGAAATATTAATTGCAATAAAAGAAAAAGGTTTAACTTGTGTGCCACTGAAGATTTATTTTAAAAACGGGTACGTCAAATTAGAAATTGGTTTAGCTAAAGGTAAAAAAATTCACGATAAACGTGAGAGTATTAAGAAAAGAGATGTCGATATGGAAATTCGACAAGCAAAATCTAAATATAGGTAGGTTTCTATGCATCCAAAAAGTATGATTTTTATAATGGTTCTAGCTTCGTCATCTTGCGAAACCCTCATTAGGTCTGAAGAATCTCACAAATCAGATCTGGCTGATACAAATCAAAAACTAGCTGACACAAACGTCCGTGAAAAATACAGTTTGAGCGAAGACAGGTCGCAGTTTGAACAGTTGAGACGTGACATACCCCAGTCACAACAACTTAAAAATGATGAAAAAGCTATTTATACAGAATGGATGATCGGTTTTAGAAAAGAACCTTCAGAAATTCGTAGTAAATACAATGATCTGATCAGTCGTAAGCGGGAAAAATTTAGCACTGATATGAATAAGATTCGTGAAGAATATTCAGCAGCGGAGGGTCAACGTAAAAAAACTTTCACTGACGAATTAACCCAAGAGAGAGAATCCATCAATAACATGAAAACGACGCGTGAAAGAAAAACTGAATTGTATAATGAAATTGATTCAAAAAGAAAAAATTTTTTTCTAGAGCTTAGAACCCAGCGGGATAACTTCGAAGCAGACTACAGAGAAAAACGAAAAGACTTTGATGAATACATCAAAGAAAAGCGTGAAGACTTTAATATTGACCTTAAAGAATATACAGCTCAATTCAATGAAAATAAAAACAAAAAAAAGGCTAACAGTGAAATCAATTGAACAACACTTCGAAAGTTATTCAAGCTATCACCAGAATAAAAGCAATAAGCTAACTCATTACATAGGCATTCCGCTTATTGTCTTCGGAACTTTTGGTTTGTTTTCTAAAGTTGGTACAAGCAATTTTTTAAATTTCGGCTTTCTATTTTGGATTCTAACTAGTCTTTATTATATTAAACTGGATAGACTTAAATACGTGATCCCGTTTTGTATGATTTCGTTTGGGATATATTTTTCTTCTTTGTACTTATCGGCAGCTGCACACGCAGTTATTTTTATAGTGGGTTGGATTTTTCAAGCCATTGGGCACTACAAGTATGAAAAGAAATCACCCGCTTTTTTAACCAATTTCTATCATTTGTTAATTGGGCCTTATTGGATATACAGAGAAGTTCTTAAATAACAGCTATTTCTTAAACTGATGTTTAAAAAACAAACCGTCATCTCCAAATTCAGATGCAACGAATTCAGATGTAGTTACGATATCACCAGCATATTCTTTGGTGTTGTTGCCAGCAGACAACAAGTAAACAGAATATAACTTAGTACCTGCGGGTATTTTTAAAACATCTTCTCTGAAGTCATGTTCTTCCGATGAAAAATTAAGTACTTCATTGGGTATGAAAAAAACCTGTCTCGGGCTTTTAGGCTGATTAACGTTTAATCCTCGAACATCAATTTGTGCAAAGTCATCTAAAACGATTTCTTCAGGATAGGCGGAAACCTTTTTGAATATTCTTTGAACCATCTTAGCCCCGGCGCCTGATCCTTCGGGTACAATATTAGACATCGGATTTCTAAAAATATTATAGTCTTTATCTTGGCCTTCGATAGAAACTAATGCCGATACATTAGCACTGGTGACTTTGTCTCTTAGAATTTTTAACGCCAATCCAGGTGCTACAGCTTTATCACTGAATACTTTTTTTACAGAACCTAAGAAATCTGTCTTTTCGCTGGTTGGTTTAAACGTAATCGATAGACGGATAAGTCCACAATCTGCACCGCCGAAAACGCCTGTGTAAATAGTTGGTGCAGCTACAAATTTAATTTTAGCCACTGCACCACGGCCGTGGATGAATTTTTTCCAGCCAGCGGGTGCGAAATCAGACTGAAAATAACCTTTCAAAGATATCTGCTGACGACTCATGGCGATCAACTGCGGTAAACTAAAATCACGTATTTCAGGTAAAATTGAATATGTACTTTTTTTAATTTCAGCCCAAAGAATATTTTGTTTTTCGCAGGCGCTAAATGATTCATAGTTTTCTGGGTAAGAAGCCGGAGTTCTTAGGCCGGGGGGCTCGATTAATAAGTCCATGAAAAAATAACTACCAATTAATAAAGTGAATAAACCTAAAGATATTTTATAAAAAGTTTTACGTTTTGCCATGAATCTATTTTATATCATTATATGTATAACTCCAGCGGATGCTGTTTAACCACTAGACCTAAAGCTGGATTTTGACTTTAGTCCAGTTGTAAACAAGCATAAATTTGAAACATAAGATCTCTTCCTGTAAAGTTATCAATGTCATATTAAGAAGGAGTTTTCTATGATTCGTCGTCAATTATTAATCTTTTCAGTAGTTATAGTGCAAATCTTATCATCGTGTACTTCAACCCCAGTTGCAGTCATCAGTTCAAAAAGTAACGGCATCGCTAGGGTTCCAAGTTCGGAAGTTGTTGAAACACCTTGGACGAAGTGGTCTGAAGAAAATTCAGAAATACGTGCTTTATTTATGTTGAGTGATATTCGAAAAAGCTTACTGAAAAATAACTTATCTGATCCGCATATTAATTATTCAGGTTATAAACCTGTTGATTGCCAAAAAATAAATACAAAGTTTCGTTCAGCTGACGGAACTTGTTACGACCTTGAAAACCCAAATGTGGGTGCAGCCGGTGTAGCATTTGGTCGTAACGTAGCGCCTGAATATATTGATAGCAAAGCTTCACAAAAATTAATGACGCCGAATCCTGCGTTAGTTTCAGATACATTTTTTAAACGTGATGAATTTAAACCGGTACCTGATGATTTTTTAAATATGTTAGCGGCTGTATGGATTCAATTTATGAACCATGATTGGTTGACTCATGGACCAAATCTTAAAGAAAACCCTTATGTTGTCGTTGGCCCTGATGGAACAACTCATACAGTTGATAAAACTAAAACAATTCCAGACAATGCTAAAAGTATTAAAAATAATTTTGGCAAAGTTTCATTGAATGATGTGACTCATTGGTGGGATGCTTCACAAATTTACGGTAGCAGTCGTAAAGAACAATCAGAATTACGTGAATTTTCAAAAGGCCGCATGAAAATGGTGGCAGTTAATGGCAATAATTTATTACCGAAAAATCAGGCATTAAATCCAGCAAATAATCGACAAAATCAAGGTTATGAAGCGACAGGTTTTAGAGACAATTGGTGGATCGGTTTAAGTTTACTACATACAGTTTTTGTTCGTGAACATAACGCTATTGCAGATATGTTGATGAAAAAATATGTTGAGTTCAATCAACAAACTAATCAATGGATCTGGAAAGGTCAAAACCAGCGCGCTGGTATGACAGCTGAGCAAGTTGATGAAGAAGTATTCCAAACAGCACGTTTAGTTAATGCAGCTATCTTAGCAAAAATTCACACTGTTGAATGGACTCCTGCAATTTTACCGAATAAAACTTTAAAACGTGGAATGAATTTTAACTGGTATGGCGCAATCAATCCAAAATCTTGGATCGGTGACAAGTTAGATAATGTGCCCATACTTGGTAAAAAACTCAGTGAAACTGATTGGTTTAAATTTACTAAATCAGGTTACGTCATTGGTGGAATTGTGGGCGATAAGAAAAATAACCACGGTGTTCCATTTAGTATTACGGAAGAATTTACTTCGGTTTATAGACTTCATTCATTATTACCTGAAAATCTAGTTTTCAAAAATGCAGCTACAAAAAAAGTTATTGCTGAAGTTCCGTTTATTGATACACGTAATGATAAAGCCTATTCAATAATGGAAAACTATAGCACAAAAGATTTATTTTATTCTTTTGGAACACAATTGCCTGGTCAGTTAGTGCTGAATAATTTTCCTGATTTTATGAAAAACTTAAAAATCCCTGGCCACGGGACAATGGATTTAGGAATGGTTGATATTATTCGCGACCGTGAACGCGGCACACCACGCTATAATCAATTTCGTCGTGCGATTGGTTTAACTCCAATTAAAAATTACCGTGACTTTTTCCCAGCTAAAACAGAACTGAATGATAAACAAAAAGAAGTTATTAGAAAGTTTGAGCAGGTTTATGGATTTGATTCTGTTGGGAACGATAATGTAGAAATGATTGATTTATTAGTTGGAACGTTAGCCGAAGAAGTTCGACCTGCAAAATTTGGTTTTGGTGAAACAATGTTTCAAATTTTTATTTTAATGGCATCACGTCGTTTGATGGCAGATCCATATTTTACAGATTACTACAATGAAGAGCATTACACAAAAGCAGGACTTCAGTGGATCGACCGTGAAGGCACGCTAGCTAAAGTTATTGGTCGTCATATGCCAGAACTAAAGCCAAACATGCAGGGTTTAAGTACAGCTTTCGAGCCTTGGAAAAAATAATCGATTATTGGCCCGTAATAGGGCTTTTTTCGTTTTGAACTTCATTCGGTGTGCGACATTTTACTTTCGTTTCTGTGCAGCGTTCACGCTCGTAATAAAAACCAATATCACGCGCATTTTTAGGATTAATAAATAAAATTTCATCATTTGTTTTCTTTGGTTTTTGATTAACGATATCTGTAAAGTAAGCAATTCGACCAGCGACTTTATTTAGGCCTTTTACTTGGCTGCTCTTAGGTGTCACTGTAAAAAATAAACCTTGGATGTTTTCACGGATATCAAATTCACCCTTAATGTTTTCTTGGTAAAATTCGGCTGTCATATCTCTGTTGATAACTAGGTTATAAGAAAAATCGTTAAAATAATCTAAACCGTTAGAAAGTGTAGTGCCTAAATATTTAGAAGGAATAAAATTTTCCCAAGTTGATCCCGATGATGTGCCATCAAATCTCATAATTTCACTTGGTGCGCTGACTTCAGATCGATCTCTTGAAATAACTGCGCCCTTAAGTGAACCGTCTTTAGCTAAAGTTAAAGTCGAAGCCACAGCTGAAAGGTCAGCTTGAATTTCACCTGATGTGGTCACTTCAAGCGGGAGTAATTCATAACTAAGATCAGATACTTGTTTAATTTTGTAAGCATAAAGGCGATCAATCCAGTTTGTAATCCGTGATGATTGAATTAAACTGGCTAAACGACTGACTTTGTATTCAGCAAGAACAGCATAGTAATCTTGGCTATTAGGATCTTTTTTAATAAGGAACGACATTATATCTGGGCTTGCGATTTGTGTGCTATTTGCTTTAAAAGCACCTTCTGGTAAACCAGCTAAGCTTGTTGTAGCAATTAGGGTCATAGCGGCAATAACAGCAAAGCGTGACGTATTATTAAAAAAGTTCATAGGAAGCTCCTTGTTTTTATAATTAGTTTGCAAAAGACTGACCATGACTAAAAGTCTCTAAATGAGTTTAAACGGTGTTTATGTTTAAAAGCTTAACATTTGTCATAAATAGTCACTCATGCTAGCGTAAAACCCATGGATTTAACATGGTTAGGAACTGCAGGATTTATTGTAAAAAGCTCAAGTGGAGATATCGCTTTTGATCCCTTTATTAGCCGTGGGAAAGATCAGCCATCGCCTTTTACCGCAGAATCATTTGCTAATACAGAAGCTTTATTTATTGGACACGGGCATTTTGATCATACTTTTGATGTGCCTCAAATTATGAATTTAAACGATGCGCAAGTTTTTGCACCGGGGTTAACAGGCCATATGTTACGACTTCGGGGGGTCGCTTCATCAAGAATTGTTCATGCAACAAACAAAGAATTACTTTTTAAAAAATATAAAATGCGTGCTTTTAAAAGTTCTCATGTAAAGTTTGATTGGCCTTTAATTTACAGCACACTTAAAAGATGTCAGATATCTGATTGTCTGAATATATGCAAAGTTGGATTAGGTTATCCTAAAGGCCTGGTGCAAACATATTTATTTGAAATTAAAAATAAAAAAGTTTTATTTATTAGCTCTGCAGGCTGCACTCATGAGGAGCTTTTAACTTATAAAGATTTACAAATAGACTATTTGTTAGCCCCACTACAGGGACATAGTCAAATTCAACAACTAGTTGCCAAACAAGTTGTTTTTATAAATCCGAAAGTTGTTATACCTCATCATCACGACGATTTTTACTCACCATTAAGCCAAAATATTTCAGTCGAAGTTTTTAGAGATAAGTTAAAGCATTTTGGATTTAAAGGGCGGCTGTTGGAAGTTCCACTTTTTCAAAGTTGTGATATTTAACAACTATTATAGGTTTTTACCACGAATAATGCGATCAACACGCACTAATGTAGTTTGCAAAACTGATGTAGTTTCTGAATCTAAGTCAGTGAATTTGAGGCCATAGATCTGAGTTTTATTTTCATTAATATATTCCGAAAAAACGATTTCTGATTTCAGTGTAAGTTGATCAAAATCTAGTAAACCCATAAGACATGTTATATCGTCGCCAATCTTGTACCCCAAAGGAAAAGTGCTGTTGATTGAAATCTTGCAGCCACCCAGACTGATGTCTCTGATTTCACATTTTAAACTGGGTTCGCGGGTAATTTTAAATAAATGTTTTAAACTTGTGGGCACATTGACCCTAAAATTATCACGTCTTTGCATTTTGCAAATTTCAGCTGGACGATCAACTAAGTAATTTGTTTCGTCGTTAGTAACAGTCGATTTAAACAAATGTGTCTCACCATTGTAATCGAAACAACAAATAATTTCTTCTTTATTGTATTTATGCGGCAGTGTTTTTGCGATACAAAGTTTTTCACCTGAAATGGGTAAAAATATAGATTTAGAATGTTGGTCAAAAATTTTATAAGCAACAGCCATTTTGTTAGTTTTTATATGCTGATAAATTTCTATAAAATCAAGATTACTAACTGGAGTATAAAAGTTAGCTGTATTAGGATTGACTACGTTATTCGACATATCCAAAAAAATCCTTTTTTATTATCCTGACTTTATCAACCCAATTTAATCCAAGTCATTTCATGTTTATTTTGATAAAGCCTGACAAGTTTAGAATCGGGTATTTTTCTTAATTTATCAATAACTTCGTAATCAGTTTGGCCTTTAAACTTTATCGTACATACGAAATTTTTTATTTTGCTGTGATCTAGCCAGAACTGAACAGTTTCTAGTATTTTTTCAGGGCTGCAGATCAAATCTGAAAAGAACCAACTGCAATTTGAATAATCTTTTGGATTAATTTTAAAAGCATCTGCTTTAGAATGGACAATATTTGGGATCTTTTGAATTTTAGGATCTAAATCGGCTTTATCAAATGTATAAACGGTTTTGAAATACTGACTAAGAACCCAACTCCATCCGCCGGGGCTGGCGCCAATTTCGATCGCATTGGCTTCAAGATCAATGACACAATTTTGCGTGGCTAAAACTTCCCAGAGCTTCAAATAGGCCCGATTTGGTGGATGGGTTTTATCTTCTTCAAACTCATGCCAACCAACAGGATAACGTGATTTTGGTTCAGCGCTGTAGATAATAAAATCCTCAATCGCAGTCCAAATATAAAATTTGTAAGAAAAATCTTTTTTTACAGGGAATTTAATTCGTTTTTCTGGAATCAGTTTTAGCTTATGGATTAATTTAGTAGCCATTAAATTTTTTTCAGTCGAATAATAATAGCCCAGTTGATCCTGCATTTTAAGAGCAACAAGTGAGCTGTCATAGCCCTGACAGTATTTGCAATCAATCCAAACATCCTGTGCCCATAAAAAACTATCAGTGCATTGAAATATGATTATTAATTGTGAATGCTTGATAAGAATCTTGATATTTTTACGCTCGAGCTCTTTTTCAAGCTCAAGCGCAAAATTTTGAAATGGAACGAGAACAGTAAAACTATGCGGCAGCTTTTTGAGGTGGTGCAGGAGAGAGTAGCCCATGTTTATTTAAGACCTGTGTGCAAATTTCCCAAAATTTTTCCTTTAAAACAATTTCTCTGGCATTGTACTTAAGCTTTGGAAATGTGCCCGCATCGAAGTGCAAACAGAAATCAGCTTCTGAACTGCCACGAACAAACTTCATTAGCATATTAAAGTGTACATCGGTCAATTTGTCGACAATAAGCATTTTTCTTAAAGCACCCTCTGGTGTGTTACATAAAAATTGGTGCAAAAGTGCGCCGTCATATAATGAACTCATTAAAGTCCTCCTTAGTTCTACCTAGACTATCGGCTTAATCAGGGGTTGAAATAAGAAGTATATTCATTTTTTTTCAATTAGTTTTAAATCATTTATATTGATCTTTAGAATCCACCGCTCACCTACGACTGTACAGATAAGTGATTTTATTGTTACGACTGTACAGACTTTTGACACTTTCATTTGTATTAAATACATAGATTAGCCTCTAAAAAATCAGTCTGTGTTCAAAAATCATCATTTCGTGTAAACCTTCATTCACATGGGGATAATCTATGAATAATATCGAAGATTCGAAATCTATTGAATTTGAAAATAGGTCACAAGAATTAACACAAGAAATGTCTTTAAAAGATATCACTTCATTAATGTTGATCAATTGGCCGCTGTATTTAGTTTTGACTATAATGATCACAAGCGTCGGATTGGTGATTTATACAATAAAAAATCCATACGTTTCTAAAACCACGATCATAATTAATGATGCACAAAATTCTCATTTACAGGCATTTACAAAAAACATACTTGGCTCTGGCGCTCAAGTTAATGAAGCCAAGAAGAATAATTCTTCTGTTCAAAAAAGCCTTGAATATTTTAAATCCATCGATTTTCTGCAAAAGATTTTGAGCAAAACCTTTGATGCGGGCTACAATTCACAAATTAGTTTAGCTGAAAAGCAGGGATTGAAGATTTGGCAAAACGAAATTAAAGGTGATAATATTAAGTCTTTAGGTAAAATGACAGAGGACGAGCAAATCCAAATTTATAAGCAAATTGACGGCATGTTATTGTTTAAAATTAAAAGTGACTATTCAATTGATGTACAAGCTCAATCTGAATCAAAAGAATTGGCACTTTATATTTCAAATGTTGCAGCGATTGTCGCTTTAGAATCATTTAGAGACATCGAAGCCAAAGACATTCAACAAATGAATGATTTCTTACAAACAGAAAAAAAATCAGTTGATACAGAAATTTTAGATTTGAACAAAAAAATGCAAACTTTTAACGAAAAACCAGAAAATTTAATCTCATTAAGTTCTCGTGAAAAAGTTGGTGAATATCTATCTGAACTAATGGTCAGAAAAAATGAAACTCTCATGAAGATTTCTGAAAACAATAAAATTGTAAGTGCATTAACTGGTAATTCGACTTTAAAAAGAGAAAGTCAACTTTACGGTAATAGTGGTAAAGCCCAAGGTCTTAAATTAGAAAATGATTTACTACGTTCTAAATTAGGTCAAATTCAAACGGCTATTGACCGCGTATCCGATGAAGCTAAAGCCATGCCAGTCGCAGCGCAAATGTATGATGAATTACAAAAAAGATCAGATCAGCAAGTATCACGTTACAAAGATATTTCAGCTGCTTTAGCTAAAGTTGAAGCTTTGAAATTAAGTCTCGTTAATAAATTTGAAATCTATGAAAGATCACGAGCAGACAAAGTAGTACCTGCAATTTCATTAACAGTGATATTATTTCTAAGTATAGTTTTAGCACAGCTTTTAGGAAGTTTAATAATTTACCTTCGTGCGATCTGGGACACACGAATAATCACGGCACAATCCACACGTAATGTTGTTGTAATTGGTAGCCATTCATTAGACCCACGGGTGATCATTGAAAATTCAAAAATTAAATTCCGTCTCAAAAGTAGTACTATTGCTGATGATCCAGAAAACGGAAAAACAAAACGGTTGGGTTTTGATTTCACTTCAAAAGATAAAAATGGCTAGTCATGTCTTCTGTTGATAAAGATCGTCCATCGACGTGGCGAAAATACGAAAAAGAGTTCTGTACCCAGTGTAAAGCCCATTGCTGCGCAATGCCTGTCGAGGTCAAAGTTTCTGACCTCATCCGATTAAAACTTTTAAGCCAAGACGAAGTCGATCATTCGCTAAAAAAATCTGTGAAGCGCTTAAAAAAAGAAGGCTTCTTGCAAAGTTATCGTGAATCCACAGAGCTATTTATGCTTCAGCAAAAATCCAATAGCGATTGTATATTTCAGGACTCACTCACCCGGGGCTGTACAGTCTATGATATCCGCCCTGAAACCTGCAGATCTTTCCCTGATAAAATGGGTGCCCGTGTGGGTTACTGTCCTTCAATCAGGAAATAATGGCCTAAATAAATTGATCAAATCTGTCTCACCCTGAGACATCTGTTAGGCCATTAAACAAAAGTGTTAGCAAAAATTGGCTATTTAACAAAGTGTCTCTTGTTGATAGGGTCAGTTGCGCTACAAACGTCATAAAAACAATAACTTGGTCCCATTGCTGCTCTCTAATTAGGTATCAAGGAGATCTGTTATGAAAACTAACTTATCAAGAAACGAAAAATTAGTGTTAACTGGCTTAGGTATTTGCCTGATTGGTTTTACAATTTTTATGGGTCGCTTGTCTGCTCCGACAATTAAAATTGAAAATAATGAAGTTTCACAGATCAATTATAAAATGGGTAAAGCTGTTGATGAAACAGCTGTTAATTATGATTTAAGTGGCCGTGGAATTGATCGTGAATACGAAGGTCTTAAAAATAAAGATGTTGTAGCAAAAGCGACAACTGTTTCAGGAGCCGTCGGCGTATCAGCGACAACTCAAACTGCTAAGTCAGCTTCAGCAACAGCTCAGAAAAAACAACAAACAGTTAAAAAAGCTCCGGTTATGCCACGTGCGCCAATTGATCAAATAAATACTAATCCTACAAATGATTCTGAAATCTCGAATAAGTCTAATTTGAATCGTCCAGTGAATACGTCACAGTTCGCTCCGGTGAACAACACAGTACAAAGCCCTACAGATGAAACAAAAGATGAAGACGCAATTGTTAAGAAAACCTATGAACAGATCAGAGCTGAAGTTTTAGCCGCTAAAACTAAAGAATCAATTATTGCTTTAGTTCAATCTTTAAGAAAAAGCGAAGTGTCTTCAGCTGATTTTTATCAATTAACTGAAGAACTTGTTAATTCGTCAGATGCGCAGTTTGTTGGATTAGGTTTATACGCTTTAAGATTAACGCCATCTGTGTCTAGCTTTACAATGCTAGTGCAGTATCAATCGGGCTTATCAGCCCAGTATCAAACTTATATTCAAGAAAGCTTAATCTCATACAATCAATCATCACAAGTTGGTTTATTTCAACAGATCTTAAAATCAAATAATAAGACTGTTGTTTTAAAAGCTGTTGAAGTGATTAAAATTGGTTTTAACGAGATTAAAAACGGAACTTTCCAATATGTTGATGGTCGTAACAGACGTGATATCAGCGCTAATTTAACGTCAGTACAAAGCTTTAACGTTCTATTACCAACATTGAATCAACAATTAGATGCATCTCAAGATAATGAAATCAGATCAGCATTAGAAGTTGTTAAGAATTTAATTAATGATAACGCAGCAAATGTTGCTATTAATAACTAGGCCTAACTCATTAGTTCTTCGATTTTTCAATTATCTGGGTCGTTGATCGACCTTCGACAAACTGTAAAGATTCCACTTGGCCACCGTAGCTTTGAACAAAATCCCAACCTACTATTTGCTGAATTTTCCAATCGCCACCCTTAACTAAGATATCAGGTTTAATCTTTTTGATTAAATCGATAGGCGTTTCTTCATTAAATAAAACTGTATGATCCACAGCTTTCAAAGAAGCTAAAATCTCTGCGCGGTCGTTTTCGTTCTGTATAGGACGGGTAGGGCCTTTAAGTTTTTGAACTGAAGCATCTGTGTTGATTCCGACAATCAAGATATCACCACGCGATTTAGCCTGTTCTAAGTAGCGAATATGGCCAATGTGTAATAGATCAAAACAACCATTAGTAAAAACTATTTTCTTATTTTCTTTTTTATAGTTTTGAATGATTTGGTCGGCTTCATTCAATTTTAAAACTTTTTTAGACATATTTTTGTTTTTGGATTTGTAAACCTGTTAAATATTTTAAGAAGTCTTTACGAATCACTAGGGATATAAAACTCATTAAAATAAAACCTGTGCAAATATTCAAAAAAGTTCTGGCTGTGACTTTTAAAATATAAGTTTTTGATGCTTGTTGAATTTCGCTTCCGCAACGTTGATCAAAAGCCCACTCACCAGGTGTGTGACCTAAAAAAGCACGGCAAGTGATGAAGTAAATAAATTGAATAGTCGCAAACAAGCTTAAGGTGGCCCAGTAAATCATAAACTGAGAATCAGGCTTATTAATATTAGCAATCAGATCAATTTTTGTAATCGCAAGCATAGCAATCATACTTATTAAAAATAAAGCTGATGTCAGTAGTATGTCTAAAAACCCTGCAGCTAACGAAGGGTTGGTGTTGACCCAAGTTAATCTTTTTTTATTTTTAGCTAAAAGATCTTCTTGCTGTTTTTTTTGATTTAAAGTTTTTAAAATTTCATTCACTGCTGATTGGGCTTTAGTGATTGAATCATCTTCAATCATCGGAACGTTTAAGGCAGGTCTTCGAATCGTGTTTTGTTCATTTCTAGACTGTTCGTTTCTTGGTAGTGGTGGTTGTAAATTAAATGACTGAGTCGACGTAGTCGATGATTGATGAATTGTCGGCGTTGTTCTGATTGAAGTATTAAAATTTGTATTAATATTTGGAGTATTGGTTACTGCCGCTGTCGTTGTTTTTTTATGGAAGCCTAAGCCAGCTGTTAAAGGCTTAAATTCAAACTCATCAAATGGGTCATTTTTATTATCGTCTCTGGTCTCATTTGTAGAATTGAGCATTTGAATCCTCCGCAGGCTATTTCATCAACCCGAACTCATACTTTAGGACGGAGACTAAAGTCAGGCAAGCCGTTTCAACGCGTAAAATTTGGCGACCCAGAGTCACTGGATGAAGGCCTAGGCTTTGCATTTCATTGGCCTCTTGTGTTGAAAAACCGCCCTCAGATCCAACAATAAGCCAGATATCGTTTGGGGTGCTGTTTGTTGACGCTTGATTTAGTGCAAACTGTTGACGCAGTGATTTGAGCTCTTCATGTATGGGTCTCACGTTGACTCCCTCATAAGCAAATAGACACCAAGTTGTAGGCTTGGGGTTAATGATTTTGAAAAGTTGCGCCCAGTTCGTTAAATCATGAACTTTCATTAATTCACCACGACCAGATTGTTGCGTTGCCGAGATCACAATTTTTTGCCAGCGTTCTGTTTTGCCAATAGGTAATTCTTTTTCTTTGCGGATAAAACTATAACTAGAAACAAACGGTAAAATTGAAGTCACGCCCATTTCAACAGCGCGTTCTAAGGTTGAATCCATAACCGGGTACCTAGGAATCGATAATGCAATATGAATATGAGGTTTTTCTAAGGGTTCTATTTCACGGGTTTCAACAATTCGGGCTTCGGCAGTTTTTTTTTGGATACTAGTCACTTCAACTAAATAGGCTTTTGAATCTTCAGTGATAACTTCAAAATGGTGACCCATTTCTTGTCTGCACACATCAAATATATGGTGAAATAGGTCATCTTTAAATATGACAGTGTCGTTATAAATAGATTTTTTTTCAATCCAGTATCTTCTCATTTTAAATATTTCGCATATTAAATTATTTTTTGAACCCAGTAACCAACCCATTCATCTTTTTGAATGCGTTTAATCACTTTAATTTCAGGAGAGCTTTCAATAAATTGATCGAAAAATAAATTGTCACGCTCTTGCAGAATTCCCGTTAAGAAAAGATAGCCATTTATTTTAACAGATTTTATTAAGTCTTTTTTTATTTTAACTAATACACCATCAATAATATTTGCGACAACCACATCAAACTGTTCTCGGATTTCATCAAGCTGTTGTTCTAAAATCATTACTTGATTTGTTTTATTCAGTTCACAATTTTCACGTGCTTTTCTGCGGGCTTCGACATCAATTTCAATTCCAGTGATCATTCCATAACCACAAATTTCAGCAAGAACCGCTAAAATGGCTGTGCCAGTGCCCACATCTAATAAAGTCCATTTTTTGATTGTAGTTGGATTTTCAGTCGATAATTTATGAATAAAATAAGAAGCCATTTT
>JANOOI010000295.1:0-2312 GCA_031421235.1 Bdellovibrio sp. | reverse complement strand
TGCTGCAGCACCTTCAAGTTCAGGTGCTGGCAGTGGTGCTGGTGGTGAAGAAAAATCAAAATTTGCGATGGGTATTTCGTCATTAGCCAAAGGATTCGGAAATTTATTTGGTACTGGCGGTGGCAAACCCGCAGCAAAATCTTTATCAAAACAGCAACAAGAAGTTCAGCTTAATGCAATAAAACGTAAATTAGCATCAGATCAGGTGCGCGCAGAAATATCAACAGCATCTGGTAAATCAAATTTTGATAAAATTAAAGCTCGGTATACTGAAACACGAAGCAGCTTAATTGCGGCTCCGTAAATTTTTTGGGGGAAACATGAAAAATAAAAACCTAAGCAAACAATTTACAATTGGTGCTGTTATTTTTTTTCATTCAGTATTTAGTTTAGCACAAACGAATTATTTATCAGGCGCTCAGCAAAATGTGACAAGTGATGCCCAACTGACCTTTGAAACATGTAAAATGGTTTCACAAAGTTATTATAATCCATTGACCCAAAAAACAGACACAAGACAAGTTCAAGATCCTGCTTGTGTTTCAAGAAATAATCAAATCGCATCGACACGTAGTTTAGTGACCCAAGGTGCACAATTAGCGACAACAGTTTATAACAGTTCAACCAATGAATTAAAGCCCCCAACAGCCCCAGTGTTAGCAGATTGTGGCAGTCCTACGACACAAGGTGGGTTTTTCAATTCAGCGTATTCGTCATGCCAACAAAGAAACACAGCTTTACAAAAAGATTATGCCTACAAAACTGATATTTACAATCGTGCTTTAGCTGTAACAAAAAATGCAGTGCCGACAACAGAAGGCGACCTGTACGCAAAAATGGATGATTCAACAGCCACAGGTGGTCTTGATGAAATTCAAAAGAAAAACGAAGAAGGTGATCAACTTTATACAAAGGTCGCAACTACTTTAGCCGGCATGGCTGCTGAAAAATTTATGGCAAGCGATATGATGAAAGGTAAATGTAGCAGTGGATGCAGTGGCTGTTGTGCTAAAGCTGCGTCACTATTAGCACAAGGTATCGCGTACATGGTGTTAAACGGAAAATCAAATAAGCAAGCAGACGAACATCAAAATGCAGCTTATGAATCCTGTACAGCGTACAATCAACTTTCAACTTCACAAAAAACGTGTACTCCACCGGCATCAACATCTAAATACACACGCCCTGAAGGCTGTAGTTCAATTAATGTAGCTGACTGTCAGACCGCAATAAGCAATTTAGAAGGCAATTCAAAATTAAATCAAAATGCTGGCGGACCTTCCTCATTTATTGATCCTTCACTTGCAAGATATGCAGAAATATTACCTGACGGATCAGTAAAAACAAAAGACGGTAAAGTATTTAGCTTGTCAGATTTCAATGATAAAAATTCTTTAATGGCTAAAGGTTTAACGGCTGCGCAGGCACAAGATGTACTAGACCAACTAAACGCTAAAGATGGGGCTCTGGCAAAAGCAGGTATAGATGCTAAAGGGCAACTAAAAGGTTTAAACTATTCATCGTACGGTTCAGGCGGTAGCGGCGGCGGTACAAAAATAGTTGATATAACGGCAGGTGTCGATTCAGGGAAGCTGTATAAAGATAAATTAAAGGGCCTAAATGATGACGAAAAAAATCGAAAACCATCATCTGAAGGATTAGCTAAAGAATTTAACGGTGAACTGATTGGTGTGGCTAATGATGACATTTTCTTAATGATGAATCGTCGTTACAAAAGAATAGGCGACCAAGACACTTTAATCACTCCGTAATAACAAATAGTCTGTAAATATAAAATTAATTTGAATAGCTTTTTAATCCTGTCATAATTATTTTATGGCAGATTTAAAAGTTTTAGGAATCATGAGCGGCACCAGTTTAGACGGTGTTGACTTTGTTAAGGTCAAAATTAATAAAAAAAATTTACAATGTAAATATTTGGCCCAACATTCGTTCGCCTTTCCATTTATTTTGAAAAAAAAATTATTACGTGCTGCTCAGAACGAAATGAATGTTTCTGAATTGGCATTATTAAATCATGAACTGGGTCGGTTTTATGCAGATTGTTTTTTCGAATTGCCCAATCAGCTAAAAAAAATTGACCTTATTGGTTTGCATGGTCAAACAGTTTTTCATCAAGGCAAGACAGCCACACTGCAAATTGGTGAACCTAGTTATTTAGCACAGAAAGCCAAAAAAATGGTTGTCTCAAATTTTAGATCTGCAGATATTTCTGCAGGCGGCGAAGGTGCACCATTAGCTCCATTCTTTCATCAAGTTATTTTCGGGCAAAATAAGAAAACTATAAGCGT
>JANOOI010000294.1:0-2181 GCA_031421235.1 Bdellovibrio sp. | reverse complement strand
GGCGTCGTTTCATTGTACCCACGTTGGAATAGATTATCTAAGTTCTGGATCAAATTTAATCTTAGCCAGGCCCGATTTTTAACCTGTGTTTCTGATGATTTAACTGAAAAACTGAAACAACTTCTGCCAACTATTCCAATCATCAAACATTTAAATGATACCCGCTTTGATCAAGTTCAGCACAGGCTTTCACAACCTGAAAAAATAACACTTACTTCGAAAAAACCGATCATATGTTTTGGGTCTACGTGGCCGGAAGACGAAATTATTCTGAAAGCCGTTACGCCCGAAATCTTAAATAAGAATTATAATATAGTCTGGGCAACTCATGACATTAAAGATGCTGTTTTTTTGTGTGAAGAACTGAGAGCAAAAAACTATAAAATTAAATTAACCAGTTCATCCGAAAATAAAGTTTTTAATTTCGAATCTGATGACTTTGAAGTGCTTATACTTGATGAAATAGGATTACTTGCTGATGTGTACCGCTTTTCAAAAATAGCTTTTGTTGGGGGTTCGTTTGTTTCTAAAGTTCATTCTGTCATGGAGCCTCTGTGCGCACTTAATCCCGTCATTGTCGGGCCATTTTATGAAAATAATCCAGAAGCCGTCCAGTTTGTAAAATTGAATTCAGTCTTTTCGGTGACATCTGCAGAACAGTTTTTGAAGACGTTTAATGAACTTGCGCAAAGTACTCATATATTAAGGTCTCAAATCGCTGCCAATATAAAACCTTTTTACGGATCAACCCAGCAGCATATTGCATTAATTAATTCACAACTGTTGAGTTAAAACCCTAAATATGGCTAACTGTTCAGACTATGAATCAAAATATGAAAAATTTTTTCCCCATCCGTCAAAAACCACAAAAACAATCTTTCAAAAAAGGCGATGTTCTAGTCCTTTTTGGTGAACTTTTTAATCGTGGCTATGCCAATGGCTTAGTTGAAGAAGCAGAAGCTTGCGGAATGACTGTTGTGCGGGCCACAGTTGGTCGTCGTGATGAAAATCAAAACTTACGACCCTTAACTGACGAAGAATCAGCAGCGATCCCTAAACCTTTTATTAATGTGCCTTTAGAAGCTGGTTTTGATCTTGAAAAAGATTCTGAAGGTTTATCACCAAACGATCGTTTAAAATCGATCAAATTAAGTGACTGGAAAACAACAACATTGACTGAAAAAAACTTATCAGAATCACAGAAAAACGGACAAATTCGTTTTAAAAAACAAACAGCTGATTTTATTTCACAGTTAAAAAAGACAATTATTCCGAATCTGAAATCAGGACAGCATGTGCATTTTGCGCATTTAATGGCTGGTGGCGTACCACGAACAAAAATTGTTTTACCACTGATGAACCGTGTATTTAAAGGCACTGGCGATCGTTATTTGTCGTCAAAAGAATTTTGGGAAAGTTCAATTGGTTTATTTTTAAAATTGAATTTTAACGAAGTTACAGCCAACACACTTGATGTTCTGATCAGTGAATCAACAGACTTGCGTGAATCACTGAAAGCACAAGGCATTACCACAAGTTATGTGGCTTACGGATATCATGGCACAGAAATATTGATTGATAATCAATATCATTGGCAATCTTATGCCCCGTACATTCAAGGCTGGGCTAAAATTAATTTAGAAAATTATGCAAAAAATTGGTTTGAAAAAGGTGTGCAAGTTTGTGTTTACAACTGTCCTGAAATTCTAACGAATTCAAGTTCAATATTTCAAGGCGTTGAAATCCCACTTTATAATTTAATTAGATCAATGATTAAAGAAAAACCCGGGCACCCGATGACACAAAAAATGTTGGCTGATTGCAGAAATGTTTTAAAAGATGAAAACTTACTGCAAACACTTTTCGATAAAGTGGATGAATTTGTTCTTTTTTCAGAAAAAGTGGGCACAAGCCGTTATGAAAATTGGCCGCAACATTCAGTTAAAGAGCAGTTAGAAAAAGCTTTAGCTTTATCGGACGAAGTTATTTCATACCACAAAGATGAAAAAGTTTTAATGACTGCAGTCTTAAGTGAAATTATTTTTAAATCTTGCGGTTATATTATGCTACATGATGGTTACAGACCAAAAAACCCTGTGGGTTGGATCGGTCACGATGTTGTGACTGCGTGTATTGATTAACATGCTTCAGCATACAACTTCACCAACTCCAATAACCCCT
>JANOOI010000293.1:0-2351 GCA_031421235.1 Bdellovibrio sp. | reverse complement strand
TATCCCCTTCAGCGTAATTTGCTTCAATGAGCGTATCTTTAACACCTGCCGCCTTATAAATAGATTCGACAACTGGCAATTTCTTTCTATCATCTTCAGTCGAATGATATGCGTCAGAGTTGAGGTCATACGCATCACAATCGTCATTAGTCTGTTTAACTCCCTTATCTCGCATATATTTTGAACGCGGGTCATGGGGCTTATTAACATGGATCATTTCTTCTTTATCATCAGGCATCGCAATTTTAGTGCACAAAAGATCATAAGCAGGAGCCAACACAATATCATTTTTTTCGGTACTTAATAGGGCAAAATTTTTTAAATGCATATCTGCGTTGCCAATCCAAAAAGAAAATAAAAGGGTCTGAAATAATGTCACTTTATCGTCACCAGGCGCACTTGAAAATTCGTCTATTACTTTCCCCATTTTTTCACTAGAACCATTATATTTTTTTTCTGTCATTAGTCGTGATAGTTGACAAAAGTCTTCCATTTGTATTTTTTGGTTGTCGATGCGATCAAATCTTTTTGTAATATAAGCCAATTCGCCACTAGCTAAGTAGACTAAACCACATTGGGCCATTTTTAATCCGTGCAGTTCTGCTATTTTCATTGATAGTTGTTCCACTGCAGGCATTTCAGGAAATTCATCATTTGCTGGTTTTAAAATAAATCGACCATCTAGACCGACAATAGTTAGTCGCTCTTGAGACGCTTTGCTAGTATCGTTTTCCTTGAGTGGACTAAGCGATAGTTTTTTTTGCACACCTGTCAATGTAAGTCTTTGGTTAATTTGCTGTAAGGCTAGATTTTCAAGATCGGCCTGATGCACATCTATAAATGGCGTGTGTGCAAAACCAAAAAGACGAGTTGCGCATTTTGCGTGATACAAATCATTTTTTGAATCTAAGTCTTGTAGGCAAATCATACAACGATCCGATTGATGTTTTATTGTGGGCTGTTCATTTTTTTTTAACACAGGATTGATGTATGCATTTAATTTATCTGTTGTTTGAACAGATGAGGCTCCGATGCAATCATGACAGGTTGTTAAAAGTAAAGTCATTCGATCATTTTTTGGAATTTTCCAATTCTTCTGAGCTAAATTAAGAAGCCATCCCTCAGGTATTAGCCCATCAAAAAAAGGAAAAAGATCTTCAGCTTTATAGATTTCTGTATGCGTTGGAAGAGTCAAGCTTACGCTTGGTGCTGTGTTGTTTTTGTATTGAAATGTATAACTGCCATCTATTTCTTTTGTGATATTTCCTGCATGTATATTTTTAAAATAGACTTTTCCTTGATTAGTCATTTTCACCTTTCACTTTAACTGATAAGCTAGCACCAAAGTATTCAAGCAGTGACATGACTATATCTAAGCGAACTGTTTGTTTTCCACGTTCAAAAGCTTTAAGAAATCCAGCGCTGACGCCAGTGCGGAACGCTAATTCTTCTTGCGTATAACCTAAGTCTTCCCGGCGATTACGCACAAATAAAGCTATTGGTGAGACAGTAGATTTAATTTCAGCTTTGGTGCGCTTAACTTTTTTAGGCTTCATAATAATAATAATAGACTATGATTATAGTCTATTTCAACAAAATTAACCATAATAGACTATGAAAGGATACTATTATTATGATTATACCACTTATAGACTATGATCGTAGTTTATAAATGACATTTTTAAGACTTTTTTAGAGGAGATATTCAGGTCTAATAGACTCAAGTCGAGACGCATTTCGACCGATAATATCTTGTGAGGGAATAACCTATGAAATTCATTTATTCTTTAATGTTGATTACATTTTTGACGACGACTTTTGCATTCGGCAAAGCCTATATAGGTGTCGATAAGTGTCAACGCCAATTGGAAACGTGTTTGAATATGCAAGTCGAAGCAGATAAATCTGCTTGTGTAATCAGTAGTGGTGGTGCCTATCAAAAATGTTTATCTCAAGAAGGCTTAACGAATAATACTCAAGCTTATCATCCGGACAACAAAAGTTTTCAAACATGTAAAAACCGATTCAATGGTCGAACTAATTCAACTGCATTCAGTGAATGTGTTTCTGGTTTAGAAGCAAAAAATAAAACACCTGCGCCACCTAAACCTTCAGCCCCACCTAAATCGACAGCACAATCTGCAAGTGCATGTGATTCAAAAGAAGGGCAAGCGTTTGCTGCTGGTGGTAAATGTGAATGCCGTTCTGACTACGAAGTAAAAACTCAAAATCCATTAACATGTGTTAAAAAAGTAGTAGTGCCACCAGTTGTTGGACAGTGTGACGGCAAGACAACGCTAAAAGGTTGTACTTGTGTGGCTCCAGAGACTCCTATTATGGTATCTGATGGC
>JANOOI010000292.1:0-1577 GCA_031421235.1 Bdellovibrio sp. | reverse complement strand
CGTACGTAGATCGCTATTTTAAAAATACTTGAAGTCTGTTGCCGTTGATATTTGTTTTTAAGTCCCATGATTAGCAGCCTTTCTTGTTAAGGCGGCTCACGGTTTTTACAGAAATCAAATCAGTCTTGGGAAGACTTGATTTATTATTTATCAAAAGATCCCATAACTCGCAAAGCTTTTGTTCAAAGTGTTTTTGTTTAAGTAATGTTTTATTTAAATCAATTGTTTCAAGCGTCCAACTTTTAGTCTTCATATATTCCTTTGTGTTTAGAAAGTTGTAGATATAGGTACTCAGTTGGAAGTTGGTCCCTCAAGTTTGTATTTGGTAAGTGGTTGAATTGATCTAGCTTTTTAAATATGTGCTTTGATCAGTATCCGCGCGGCTTACCCCGGAGTATCCCGTAAATTCCCTGTAAAAATACCTGCATTGTACCTGTGAATTCTTAAGCTAACCTTGAGCCTTGTTGACCGTTGGCTGACGCTTTATCTTCTGCAAGATTTTTTATTAAAGTAGATTTAACTTTAAACACGGTGGCATCAATTATTTGGTCGACAGTGTTTGGTGCTAAATATTTTTTTCTAGAAATTTGACGAAGGCTTAGATCACAAAAAAATCTTAAATAAATAATTTCTAAACTTAAATCTAAAATTTCAGAAAAAACTTCTCTCAGTTCTGGAGTTTTATGGCGTGCAAGTTCATTCTTAAAATTAATTTCATGGTATGAACGGCGCTCATAGATCGGGCTTGATAGTTTTTCGTCCCATAACGAATTTATCTTTTGGGATTCTAAATCTTCATGCCCTTCTATATAATGGCGGGCATTCAAGATTTTCCCGTCAAATACCCGTTTTAGCGTCGTAAGGGCTTTAAATTTGTTCTGGTGAATACTTGCCGGAGAGCGCTTAAAAAATTTTGCGATATAAACTAGCGTGCGGCCTTCAAAATAAATTAGTTTTAAAATCTGCTGCTGATGCTGTGGCAGAGCTGATAAGAGTTCATGACATAATTCAATATGAGTAGATTTAGTTTCAGAACCAAATTCAGAAAAAATATTTTCATCAATTTCTTCAGAAATTTTTGTGTATAGTGAAGGCGTGATCATTTTTTCGGACTGGCCAGATTCATACCAGTTTAAATAATTAGCCCAAGTCTGTGCGTCCCAAGACTTACAAATATCTTTAAGCTCTGCTGTTGGTCTTTCTACATCAGAGGGCGTAAGCCAAGGCCTGTTGGGCTTTTTTTTCTTTTTTACCAATACCAGGCTCCTGAAAGACTTATGAATTCTGCTCAGGTGATTTTAATACAAAAAGTGAACCAGTTTTATGAAGAAGTTTAACGAATTGAAATAGCACATGAAAATAATTTTTGAGAACTGGCAGTTTTTTTGAAAATTCTTATTTTGTCTGGAATCTAAGTCAAAAATTATACTTTTTACAATTGCGAAAATTTGGCTATAAAAGCTGACTTTGATTTACACATACGAAAGCCTGATTTTTTAAATCAGGCTTTGCTGTTTTGGAATTGAATTTTAAGAAGGGGTTTTGATGAGCAAGCGAGAAATTTTCAGAAGTATTTT